>CAZSJF010000004.1:9615-28523 GCA_964606705.1 uncultured Bacteroidales bacterium | reverse complement strand
GAACCTTTTTCCACAGTGATATTTCCTTTGCTGCGGTCATATTTAAAAGCATATTTCCAGCTCCCGTCGGTTTCTTCAACGGATAAGCATGTGGCTGTCTGGTCAACATGTCCCTGCACGATATGACCATCAAAGCGCCCGTCCATCTTCATGCTTCTTTCATAGTTGACTTCGTAGCCAACATGCCAGTGGCCGAGGCAGGAGCGGTCGAGCGTTTCCTGCACCGCAGTGACAACATAGGTGGATTTTTTATTATCAACTTTTACTATTGTCAGGCATACACCGTCGTGCGACATGCTCTGGTCAACCTTAAGCTCTTTTGCAACAGGTGACTCAAGTGTAAAATGAATATTACTTTTGTCTTTTTCAATATTGACAACTTTCGCAATTCCTTCAACAATTCCTGTAAACATAATTATTTTTTAATTTAATGATTTTTATTTACCTCAATAAATGAACAGTTCCGTTGATTGTTCTTTTTGTCAGTCCTTGCAATCGGAGTTCATAAACGTCACAAATATAAAAATAAACACCTTCTGAACAATCTTTGCCGTTCGATTGGTTTTTTCCATCCCAGTTCACATCCGGGTTTGTTGTTTTAAATACTGTTGTGCCCCACCTGTTGAATATTTTCAGATCGATCCTCTCAACATATTTATATGGGAAAGGCACGAATTTATCATTATATCCGTCCCCGTTCGGAGTAAATACATTCGGCAGGGTGTATAAAGGGCATAAGTCAATATCAAGGCAGACAACATTGCTGAAACGGCTTTCATTATTGAAGGAGTCAACAGCCGTAACATAATAACATCCTGCTATTGAAAAAATGTTACTGTGAATGAAAGTTGTATCTTCAGGGTCAGTTATAGTCTGAATAGGAATGAAATCACTGTTGGCGACAGAGCAGTAGTAAACAATATATCTTATGACATCATTGGTACATGCATTGTTGGGATTATTCCATACCAAAGTGTTTTTCTCACAGTCTGTGCTGACACTGAGATACGGAGGGCAGGGGCGGAGGGTGTCCAGGGGCGACTCGCAGTCTTCCTGAGAATAATTAATGATAGGGTCTATTATGCCCGGAACAGAATATCCACCTACGCTTTTCACAAGATAACAGTATTGATTCCCGTTTGTCAGGCCTGTATCGGAATAAGCATGGGTGTCGGACCATCCTATAGAATCATAATTGAGGGTAATAGGATTCTGTCTGTAAACAATGAATGTGTCGTTTACCCATGGAACATTTTCATTCCATGAGAGGTTAAGGGTGTTGTCTGTAGCGGCAATAGAAAGGAATACTGAAGATGCAACATGGGTAGGGCCTATTAAAAACCTGTTGCCGGTGGAATCATTATACAGTTCTATTTTATAACTCAGCGGAGTATCTCTTGTATTTAAAATAGTGTCTACATAGATTGTATCATCAAGGCTGGGATATAACGAATCTATCAGAGTGAAATTAGAACCGTTATAATCGCTTGAACGGTATATAAAATATTTATGAGGGCCCGGTGTCTGTATGGTATCTAATTCCGTTGGCTTTGACCATGCGACATAAACGGCTCCCCCCACAGGGTCTGTCTTATTTATGCTGACATTTGTTATTATAGGTACATCCCTTATCAGTGAAGTGCAGGCCTCGTTGGAAGCATAACTCTCTGCTCCGTCGCCGAAATAAGCAATGACAATATACCCGTAATCTATGCCGTGTATCAGGCCGTTTCCGTTATTGTCATCTATATAAACAGTATCATTGATGTCATTTATCTCGGCTATCAGTACATATCCCATATCTGAAGGGACACCAGTTTCACAGGTGTCATGTATGAAGCCGCAGTCTCCTTCTATTTCCCGCCTGTACAGTTTATATCCCAATGCATTGCCGCATTTGCATTTGTTCCACGAGACTTTTATATTATTCCCTAATGGCGATGCAGTGAGGTTTTCAGGAGCCGGAGAAATTACTGTTATCTGGAAAGATTCAATATCAACAAGGTTCACAGGGCTTCCGTTATCTCTTGCTTTGAATACAACCTGATACGGACTTTTCTTGACATGGTCGCATGATGTCTTCCATGTGAAAATTGAAGAGACAGTGCCGGTTCCCATAACAGGCTGTGGAAATGTTACAGAACTGTCGGGTAATAAAAACGGATACCCTGTAGCTGTTAAAGTGATGACATCCATATCAGGATCCGTTGCTGTGACAATAATATTCAATGTATCTCCTGCCATAACGCAGGTGTCTGTTATATTCTGGATGACGGGAGGTTCATTATCACATGCGACGACAGTTATCTGAATATCTTCTGTTACGAACCCTATTTTTTTTCCGTCTCTCCATTCCTCTATTAAAATAGCGACATTATATTCGCCGTTCATTGTAGGAGAGTCCCATAAAAGGTCCCCTGTAACAGGGTTTATTTCAAAGGCATTGCTTGCTACAGGATATGTATATCCCGGTATTTCAAGGCCTTCTGCCCCCCTGCATTTAACAAGCTTGTATGAAAGGCTGTCTTTAATATCCACATCAAAAGCTCCGGGATTATATATGAAGGGCTTATTGACACAGGCGTTGTCTATAGGCGGATTTGACAGTATAGGAGAATTATTATCCCCGATAAAGGGATTGATTATAAGTTCTGTCTCTATGTAGAAAGGTACATTAATGGAATTAGGGATGTTTATCACACCACCGTTGCGGTTCGGGTCTTCAAGAGATATCATATATACACCTGGTCCACCGTATGTATGCTGGGCGGCATATAAATTCTTTTTGATATCGGAACCCAGTTCTTCCCCGAGATAACAGTTACTGCCGGAAGGACTCGGACCGTAAGGGCCATTGTATCTTGAAACATACTCTGAGGTGCTGTCCCCCCAGTTGATCTCCAGTTCGCAGCGGTCAGCATTACTGAGTGAATAAGTATAGGTTACTATGGTTGCTTCATATGTAAATCCTGAAATATGCCTGAAGATAATTGCTCCTGCCCTCTGGTGTGTGGCAAAAGCAGAAATATGTACTATTGTGAGAAAAATTAATGTCGTTAGAATCCGTTTCATTTGGGTTAAGCAAATAGGTAAAAAATGCTAATCAGTCTGAAAAATTTATAAATTATACATATTGTCTGTAATCCAATTAATATTGCTAATTTATAATAAATATTTAAAAATATGGCATTATTTTCCGGATAAAATTATTTTTTGTATATTTTGGTTATATTAATAGTTTTTTTACCTTTGTTTGATAAAATAATTCCATTTATTTATTTAAAATACATAAAATTATGAAAAAGAAGATATTTATTTTGATTTTCGTATCACTGGCTTTCAGTATTAGTAAAATTAAAGCAGATGAAGGCATGTGGCTGCCGATATTAATTGACAGGTTGAATAATACTGATTTACAGAAGATGGGATTGCAGTTAAAACCCGAGGAAATATACAGTGTTAATAATGCGTCAATGAAGGATGGGATAGTGCTTATTAATAATGGGATGTGCACAGGTGAAATGGTGTCTCCTGAAGGGTTGATGCTTACTGCATACCATTGTGCGATTGACTATATTGCGGAAAACAGTACTTTGGAAAAGAACTATTTAAAAAATGGTTTCTGGGCAATGAATAAGCAGGAAGAGATACCAAATCCCGGCCTTACTGTCAGCTTCCTTGTCAGAATGGAGAATGTTACTGAAAAAGTATTTAATAATGTAGAACCCAATATGACTGAATCTATAAGGAAAATCAAGATTGCAGAAGCTATAAGGAATATTGAAACGGAAGCGGGAAAAGGGACTTTTTATGTTGGCAAGGTAAGAAGTTTTTATGAAGGTAATGAATATTACATTTTTGTTTATGAAACTTATAAAGATGTCAGGCTGGTCGGGGCTCCTCCTCATAGCATGGGTAGTTTTGGCGGTGATACTGACAACTGGACATGGCCAAGGCATGGCTGCGACTTTTCTCTTCTCAGGATATATACATCTCCTGATGGAAAACCTGCTGAATATTCAAAGAATAATATTCCTTTTAAACCTAAATATTATTTCCCTTTATCCCTGAATGGTATTCAGAAAGATGATGGCATTTTTATCATGGGATATCCCGGCCGCACACAGAGATATTTAACTTCTTATGGCGTTAATAATATTATTAATTACGTGAATCCTGCGAAAATAAAAGTAGGGGAAAGAAAAATGGCGATAATAAAAGCGGATATGACAAAAGACCCTGAAGTAAATATAAAATATGCCGCCAAATTTCAGGATATTGGCAACTTCTGGAAATTAGCATTGGGACAGAATAAAGGACTAAAAAAAGATAAGGTTTATAAGCAAAAGAAGGATCAGGAAGACAATTTCCAGAAATGGGTTGATGCTGATGCGAAGAGAAAAGAAAAATACGGCACTGTGCTTGCCGATATAAAAGATGCTTATGACCAGATAAATAAATATGCTTTATACAGGCAGTATTTCAGTGAAATAGTAATAAACGGAACGGATATTCTGAACCTGGCTTACAGGTTTTATCCGTTATATAAGGAATTGGGTTCGACAACACCTAATGACGAAAAAATAGCCTCGTTAAAGGAGTCTCTTGTTTCAAGTGTCAGGAATACATTCAAGAATATCAATATAGAAACTGATAAGAAACTGTTCATTGACCTGTATAAGGTATTTTATGATGATGTTCCCAAGGATCAGCATCCGGATGTATATTCCGTGGCTGTCGATAATGAATTATACGGCGACTTTGACAAGCTGGGAAAGATCATCTATGATGCATCTATATTTGTCAGTCAGAAGAAACTGCTTAAATTTTTGGAAAGTGAGAAACCAAATGTAAACATCCTTACTAGTGATATAGGTTTTAAAACAATGTTGTCTTTCTATGAGCAGCGCGATAAAATAGATGCTTCTCTTATTGAAGCAAACTGGAAAAGGGAAAAGGCGATGCGCGTGTACATGGAAGGATTAATGGAAATGAATGCAGGTAAAATTTTCTATCCTGATGCTAACAGTACATTGAGAATAAGTTTCGGGAAAGTTGAGGGTTATTACCCGGGCGACGGCGCAGAATATAATTATTATACAACTCTTGACGGTGTTATACAGAAAGAAGACCCTGAGAATGAAGATGAATTTTCTGTGCCTGAAAGGCTTAAGGAATTATATCATAATAAAGATTACGGCAGGTACGGTTCTGACGGGCAATTGGTAGTTGATTTTATTTCCAATAATGACGTTACAGGAGGTAATTCAGGAGGGCCTATATTTAATGCAAAAGGTCAACTGATAGGTGTTACATTCGATGCCAACTGGGAATCTATGAGCAGGGATATATCTTTTGAAGCTTCATTGCTGAGAACTATAAATGTTGACATCAGGTATGTCTTGTTTGTTATGGACAAATTTGCAGGTGCCTCATACTTGTTTAATGAAATGAACATTATTGAAAAAGACAAGACTGTTCAGCAAAAACCGGTTATTTCGGATAATGAACAGGAAAATAAAATCAAACAATATGAAAATGAAATTGCACAGTTAAAGGCTAATATTGCTGCTCTGAATTCACAACTGGAAGCAAAAGGCAAAACAACGGAAAAACAAAGCACACAGGTGGTAACAACTTCTGTTCCTGATAAGGAAAAAGATGCCCTGCTTAAGCAATATGAAAAAGAAATTTCAGATCTGAAAGCTGAGATAGAAAAACTTAAAAAGCAGAAAGAAACCAAGAACAAGGAAAATGTTGTGGTAACAGATCAGAAAGAGGTTAAAACCAAAGAAAATGCCGTAGTTAAAGAACAGAAGGAAAAAGTTATAACCAAGAAACCTGAAAAAACCACTACAAAAGTAAAGAATACAGGCGGTTTCATATATACTGTGCAGGTAGGTGAAGGAAATACAGATTTAAGTTACTTCAGCAAACTTGATAAGGTTAAGAAATGTTCAGCTCCTGGCAAGAATACCAGATTTACTGTTGGAGAATTCAAGACAAGGGAAGAAGCTGATAAATATATGCAGGAAATGATAGCCAAAGGCTATAAAGATGCATGGGTAAGAAATATTGGTGAGTGCGAAGCCGGATTCAACTGCAGTTATATAGAAAAAAAATAACATGAGGGCAGGGCACTGAGTTTGGGACCCTGAGCTTGAGCATACTGAGCGGAGCCGAAGTATCGAAGTGCTCGCTACACCGCCCGCCTCGTTATGTCCAAGTTTATATATAAAAAACTACTATGAAGACTTTAATTATCGTAACACTTTCGACATTATTTACTCTGACAAACTGCTTCTCTCAAGATGTTATTACAAAAATGACAGGAGAAGATATAAATGCGAAAGTTCTAGAAGTAGGAGAAACTACGGTTAAGTACAGACTAACTGACAGTTTGAGTGATTCAATATTTTTAATACCTATTCATGATCTTGTTATGATTCGTTATGAAAATGGGACAAAGGATATCTTTATAAAAGAAAAAGACAATATTTCTAAAGATTCAGCTTCATTGACAAATTCTCAAATTGACTATTATCAAAAAGGACAATCTGACGCAAAAAAATATTATAAAGATTATTCAACCTCTGTAACAGCTACTTTAGCAGTTAGTATAGTTAATCCATTAATTGGTGTAATTCCCGTAGTTATTTGTTCGGTGACAAAACCAAAAGACAAGAACTTAAATTACCCCAATGCTGACTTAATGAAAAATCCAGTCTATTATAAAGGATACACACAAAATGCTATGAGAATTAAACAAGGAAAAATTTGGACAAACTGGGGTATTGTAACGGGAGCTGAAGCCGTTACTGTTGGTGTATTGGTTATTTTATATCATTTAGCGGGATAATGGACAAAAAGTGGTGCGTAAAAAGTAATTCAAATGTAGTTATATTGGGCATTTTAAATCATTATTTATTTAAAAAAAATAATATAAAAAATGTACACACTTTTGTCCATTAGACCTATTTAGCAATTTAAACTTGACCATAACTTGTGTCTGCTTTCAAGCCGCGGGCAGCGCAAGTTTGACAGGAACGTAATAAAATAAAACACATGAAGCGCGTGGACACTTTTATACTTAATTTGCGGCTCGAAAAGCAGCCACAGGCTCGTTACCCCCTTCTTCTTAAGAACTTTTTTTCGAAATCATCTTCCCGTTTTTATAAAATTCTGTTCTGGTACATTTTCCTTTGGAAAAGTATTCAATTGATTTAAGCCTGCCTCTTTTGTAGTGTTTTATCTGCAGGAGCTCGTAATTATCATAAAGCATTTCCGTGGAAATCTTCCCTTTTTTGTCCCAGTTGATAAAATTGCCGTTCATGCTGTTGTTTATGTATGTGCCTTCATCTTTTATCTGCCCGTTTTCATACCATTCCTGCCATTTGCCGTCTTTCATAAATTCATTATAATATCCTTCCCTGTATTTATGCCCGTTCTCATACCACCATGTAAATTTTCCGTGCATGATTCCGTACCTGAAAGTTTCTTCAGATTTTACCTGCCCGTTTTCATACCATTCCGTAAGCACACCGTCTTCTTTACCGTTTTTATATGCGCCTTCCCTGTATTTCTTCCCGCTTTTATACCATTCGGCATAAGGGCCTTCTTTTATGCCTTTGTTATAAGTCCACCGGAAAAATTTTCCTCCTGCCTGCCAGTACCATGTCCAGAGGCTGTCTTCCTTTCCCTGCCTGAAATATCCGTTGCATTTTATCTGTCCGTTCTCATAATATGAGGTATATTCTCCTGTATATGGCTGTATGCTGTTTTTATTGTAAACAGTATCGTTTCTTGTTTCAAAAGGGCTGTCGTAAATGATTCCCTGAGGGTATAAAGCCTGAAAGATTATAGAGGATAAGATATATGTCAGCAGATGTTTCATTGTTAAATATATGGTATTGTCATTTTAAATATAGATAGTGTAATTTTTACCCCCTCTGTCTCACTGCGTTCAACATCTCCCCCTGCTAGCAGGGGGAGAAACAGAGGGGGTAAAAAACATTTTAAAAAAACATAGTATTATCTGGTAAAATTAAGAATTTTCCGGGAAAATTTATAAACAGTAATAAAAGTTAATTAAACAACCTCGGGCTTTTTAAGTAAAAACTGGTTTTCTTGGGCTTATCAAATGAAGCCATAATCAGTATTTCGTGTGAGCCTGAGCTGTATTTTTCCACATCGCCTGTATCGAAGTCATAGGAATAGCCGACTTTGATGTTTTTATAAACCTTTATTCCTATCAGCCCTACTATTGCGTCATCATAGCGGTAGGAGAGGCCAAACCAGTATTTGTCATTGAATATAACATTGGTATTAAGCTCATATTGCGTTATGAATTTATCGCTTTTGATATAAAGAGCAGGGATGACATTTGTATTTTCACCTGCTTTTATTGTATAGTTCCCGAAGAAGTAATAATGGCGTGATATGTTATAAAAAGTTGCTCCTGATAAAGATTTTGTGAGGTGTGTTGTTGACAGCCCAAGAGTCAGCTTCTGATTTGAAAATACCAACCCGAAATCAATGGTCGGATTATATTCATTGATTGCTGCATATACCCCTGTAGGGTCTATCTGCATTTTTTCCTCGTATGTCAGTTTGGTTCCGTCAAGGCATCGGTTGATAAAGCCTATTCCCACGCCGGCATGGATAAAGGAATTTTCTGATATGCGGAAAGGATATGAATAAATACCTCTGATATTGATGGATTTTTCATGTCCCAGCCTGTCGTTTATAGCTGATAAACCGAAACTTCCCAAATTTTCAGTGTGATTAGATAAGTTCAAAAGCTGTGTTGAAGGTGCTTCGTCAAAGCCTGCCCACTGCTCACGGGCAAGCAGTGCCACATCTATGGATTTTGTAAGCCCTGCAATTGCGGGATTATAAGATTGACCGCAAAACATAAAATGACTTATCTGCACGTCATTCTGGGCAAAAACACCGGCTTGCACTATAAAAATTAATGGCAGTAATATTTTTTTCATTATCATTGGTTTTTATGATTGTTGTTATTTCTTTAATATTTTTTTTAGTTCTTCTATGCCGATTTTAACACCGTTATTGTATGCAACAATGAAAGCTTCATCATATCCCAGTTTTTTTACTCTTTTTTCCATCTGGCGGGCATCTTTGTAATCAGTAAAAGAACCGATGGTGTATCTGTAATAACCGTCATCATTTTTTGTATATTCAACTTTGAATTCGGAAATGTTTTCCTCTATTTTTTTGTAATAGTTTTTTTCAACAGGGGCTTTAAATGAAGCGCAGAACTGCACTCTGAAGTCAATGCCTTCTTTTACGGCACTGACGGGAACGTTTGTATCTTCTGTAGCAACTTTTTCTGTCTTTTCTGCAACAGCTTTATTTTTTTCTTCAAGAAGTTCCTGTTTCACCCTGATTTTATCTGCTATTTTCTTGAACTCTACTTTGTGGTATTCCGAGCTCATGTCATTTGCGTTCACGATGCTGAATGTAGTCCTTCTGTTCAGCTGATGTTCTTCTTCAGTCTGGGCATTCTGTATCACATGCTTGGATTTTCCCCATCCTTTGGATGTCAGCCTTGCGGGGTCTATGCCTTTATCAATTAAATAATTTACAACAGACTGAGCCCTGTTGTCAGACAATATATAATTATATGCTTCGGTTCCGCGTTCATCGGTATGTGAATTTATCCTTATGTAAATCTTGGGATTTTCATTTAACATCTTTATGATTTTGTCAAGAGATATTTTTGAAGTGTCCCTTAAATCCCACTTGTCAAAGTCGTAATAAATCTCAGGGATAACAATTTCTTCTTCCGCAGATATTATCGGTGTCAGTTCAAAGTCAATGTCATGTCCCGAGTCTTTGCAGTAATTCTTACTATATTTTTCTTTTGCAGTCTGCAGTGTTTTTGAATCCGACAGATAACCGGGTTTTGCGACATTGATAGTATATTTGACATCAGGGCGAAGGTTTTTGAAGTAATATTTTCCGTCGAAACCGCTTAATGTGGAGTCTGAGGAATTGTCGCTTCCTGTGATTGTGACAATTGCACCTTCTATTATTTTTTTAGTGACTTTATCTGTAATTACTCCCGATGCGCTCAAAATCACAGGTATGAGGCTGAATGAATAGATGTCATCATCACCTAAGCCACCCTGCCTGTTTGAACAGAACATCCCCGAATCTTTTGCCAGAAAAATTATTCCGAAATCGTCAGAGCATGAGTTAAAAGGAGTACCCATGTTTACCGGCTCGGAAAAATGGTCTCCGTTAAATTTTACATAATAAATGTCCAGCCCGCCGAATCCTATGTTCCCATCAGAAGCGTAGAACAGCAGTGTGTCGCCGACTACATACGGAAACATTTCCTTGCCTTCTGTGTTTATGGGATATCCAAGGTTTACGGGTTGCTCCCATGTATTATTATTCTTTTTCATCATCCATATATCCTTGCTCCCTGCTCCGCCATTCATGTCAGAGACAAAGAACATGGTGTTTCCGTCGGATGTAAAGGCAGGATGCCCTGAGCTGAACTCCTTGCTGTTGTAGTCAAAGATTTTTGCTTCACTCCAGGTGTTGGCAGTATCGTTAAATGAAGATGAGTAGATGTTACAGTTTGCCTCTTTTCCTGAAAATCCGTTGCACTGCATAAAGTATGCAGTGTTGTTTTTATCATCGTAGAATATGCTGCCGTCATTATATTTTGAGTTTATGCCTCCTTTAAGTTTTTCAGGGGCCTGCCATGCGGAGGTTCCTTATCATATACGGACTCATAGAAATCGGAAAAATTCTGGCCTGTATAGGTGTAATATTTTTTTGTGTTGTCCTTATCCTCAAATCTTGACGAAGCAAAAATGAGCCTGCTTTTAATAAGGGCAGGGCTGAAATCACTGTATTTTGAATTGAGCAGTTCCATGTTCTTGATTTCATATACAGGTTGTTCCTGTCCTTTCATAAGAGCAAATCCGACCGATTCTGTTTTTATCAGGGTTTTTTTGTCACCAGGCTGCACTTCAAGTTGTTTATTTAAAAATATTTTTGCTTTATCATAATTACAGTTGATGAGGAGCATATTTGCATAGTTGTAATAAAAGTCTGTCCCGCTATATCTGTTTTCAGCAGCTTTTTCATACCATTCCTCTGCTTCAGAGGAATAATTTCCCAGCCTGTAGCCTTCTCCGATATTAAAACATATACTCCCGATTTTCACACTGTCTTTTTCATTGTTCAATACCTCTTTATATAAAGATATGGCATTATAATAGTCTTTATTCATAAAAGCTTTATCTGCTTTTTTCAGTAAAGACTGGCCATACAGTTCTACGCTGCAGGCAAAGATAAATGCCGTAAGAGATAGCAATAATAATACTGTTTTTTTCATAGGTTTAATTTCTTATTAAAGTAACAGAACCGGTAAATTTTTTCTGGCTGTTACGCGTGTCATTAAAAGTAATAATATAGAAATATGTGCCTGGCACGACATCTTCTCCTTTGTAAGTGCCGTCCCACCCATTTTCTCCTTCATACAGAGTTTGTCCCCACCTGTTAAGAATAATCAGATGAACACCTTTCATATAAACGTCATTTATTCCGTCATGATCCGGGGTAAATGCATTCGGGATATCTATCCTTTCTATTATATGAACGTCTTTTGAAGTGGAGTCTGAACATCCGCCCGGTGTGTAGACAAACAGAATAACCGAGTAAGTTCCTGTATAATCGTAGTCATGTTCATTATCTTTCTGAGTTGAAGTTGTCCCGTCGCCGAAATCCCATTGCCATGAGGTGATCTGGCCTGTGCTGGAATCAATGAAAGCAATGACGATATTTGTATAAACATTATCGGTGTCCGTATAAAAGTTAGCTACAGGAGTTTCATAGATAGTTACCAGGTCAGGTTTTACAAGAGAATATGTACAGGTGTCAACGGTAACCTGAAGTGTTACAGTAAATGCTCCTGTTGAATCATAAAAATGAGAAGGGTGCTGTTCTGTGCTTGAGTCGCCGTCGCCGAAATACCACAGCCATGAATCAATGGCGGGATATGCTGTTGACAGGTCAAGGAACTGGAATGTTGAATCGGAACATGATATAGTGTCGTTGACAACAAAGTCAACATCTGCGGAGTTGACGACAAGATTCTGAGGTGGCACCACATTTATTGCACATGTATCACCTGTGACGGTAGTGTAATCGTACAGTATCAACACAGGCAGGTATGTATCTCCTATAGTATATACGTGAACAACAGAATCGCCGGTGGCAGTGCTTCCGTCGCCGAACACCCATGTGTATGCGTCAGTATTATTTGCAGTTGCAACAAATGTGACTGCCAGCGGAGCACATCCGCCTTTAGGGTTGAAATCAAACGTTCCGGTTGGGCCGTCAACGAAAATAAAATCATCTCTTATAACAGTATCTGTACACCCGTCACTGTTGTTTACAATCAGTGAAATTGTATAAGTGCCCGGGTCTGAAAAGACATGCTGTGGGTTTTGTAAATTGCTGACAATGCTTCCGTCGCCGAAATCCCACGTCCAGCTTATAATATTGTTTGACGAAGAGTCGGAAAAATTGACAAAAAGAGGAGGGCACCCTGCGTATGTGGTGTCAGCTGTGAGCCCCGCTGAAGGCCTTGATATCCTGACAGGTTTTATGATAGTGCTGTCACATCCGTTAGTGTCTGTAGCGGTGAGAGCCACATTGAATATGGTGTCGACGCCGTAATCGTTATAGAGATGTGATGTGTTTACAGAGCTGTCTGCAGGGCTTCCGTCGCCGAAATCCCACGAATATGTTAATCCCCCGCCTGTTGACAGATTTGTGAAGTTAACGGAATCATAATGGCATACCATTGTGTCGTATGTAAAATCAGTATATGGGAAAGTAGGGTTAATATAATTGACTTTGGTTAAAATGCTGTCGCAGCCTTTGGAATCAGTTACTGTAAGACTTACAGAATAACTGCCCCGTGTCTGATAAATGTGGATAGGGTTTTGTACTGTGTCGGTATTGCCGTCACCGAAATCCCAGAACCAATTGGTTATCGTTGCAGGAGCTGTAGCTATTGAAGAATCTGTAAATGTTACTGTAAGAGGCACACATCCGTATAGTGTGTCCGCGTTGAATGCAGGTGTGGGTAGTGGATTGATTTTGATGGTGTTTATTTTTATGACGCTGTCTTGGCATCCTCCACGACTAGTGGTGACAATAAGTTTAACAGTATAAAGGCTTGCACTGTCGTAATTATGAATAGGATTCTGTAATGTATCAGTATTGCCATCGCCGAAATCCCAAAACCAGTTGTCGATACCGATGATTGAAAAAGAAGTGTCAATATAGGGAATGCCTTCATACTGGCAGCTTTCAAAGAAACCTTGTGTATAGCCAGGAATTATTGTATCAATAACTATGTAATTCGTTTGTGTTAATGAATCCTTACATCCGTTGCTGTTTGTGACAACAAGCTTTACATCATAATATCCTGTATCCAGATAATTATGATTTGGGTTCTGAAGATTGGAAGTGTCGCCGTCGCCGAAATCCCAGTGCCATGATTCGGCCCCTATAGACATGTCGGTAAATTGAACAAGGGTAGGAGCCTGGCAGCTTACTGTAGAGTCTGCAATAAAGGCAGGTACAGGAGGCATAACATAAATATAGTCAGTTTTTGTCAGAGTGTCGGGACAGCCGTTAAACAATGCTACGAGGCTGACTGTAAAAAATCCTGTATCACCGGCGTAGGTATGGTTGGGGTTTTGATCAGTTGAAGTCCCTCCGTCGCCAAAATCCCATAACCATTCATTTGCGTATGTGCTTGAAGAATCTGTAAACTGAACAGTCAGAGGATGGCATCCTATTGTGTCGTCAGCTCCGAAATTGGTGACAGGTGGTATACCTACCTGGATATAATCAACCATTGTCACCGTGTCTTTACATCCCTGGTCATCTGTGATTATAAGAGTTACAGTATAAGTGCCTGTATCAGCAAACACATGTGTTGGGTTTTGAAAGTTGTTTAAAGGAGTTCCGTCGCCGAAATCCCATGACCAGCTTGATATCGGATTGATGGAAGTGCTGGAATCAGCAAAATTAACAGTCAGGGGCTGGCACCCTCTGGTAGTGTCTGAAGAGAAATCTGCTGTTGGGGGAATGATCTGGATATAATTATTTTTTGTCAGAGTTCCTGTACATCCGTTGCCATCAGTAATAGTGAGTGATACATCATAATTACCGAAATTAAGATAATTATGCGAAGGGTTCTGATTATTGCTTACAGGAGTACCATCGCCAAAATTCCAGCTCCATGAAACAGCACCTGGGGAAAGGTCTGTGAAATTCACTGTGAACGGATTGCTGCATGAGGTTGTATCATCAGCAGTGAAACTGACAGTTGGACTTGTGTTAACTGTTATGTAATTATTGATAGTGGTTGTATCCGTGCAGCCGATAGCATTTGTTGAAATTAAAGTTACGTTGTAGCTTCCGACAATGGTATAAGTATGTGAAGGATTCTGT
Organism: uncultured Bacteroidales bacterium; assembly: GCA_964606705.1. Taxonomy (GTDB): domain Bacteria; phylum Bacteroidota; class Bacteroidia; order Bacteroidales; family CAZSJF01; genus CAZSJF01. The sequence continues at coordinate 14,009 of CAZSJF010000004.1, read as the reverse complement.
GTGTTGTTTACAGGAGTTCCGTCGCCAAAATTCCAGCTCCATGAAACAGCACCTGGGGAAAGATCTGTGAAATTAACTGTCATAGGATTACATCCGTTTGTGATATCTGCGCTGAAACTGGAATTATAAGTGTTAATATTTATATAATTGTTTCTGGTTATTGTATCAGTGCATCCGCTTTGTCCTGTAACAATCAGTGTAACTGCAAAATCGCCGGAAGCAGCATAATTGTTGGATGGATTTTGCAGAGCGGAGGTATTGCCGTCGCCGAAATCCCATGCGTAAGATAACCCTCCTGTAGATGTATTTGTGAAATTAACTGTTAATGGAGGAGCGCATGACAGAGTGGGCGCACCTGTGAAAGATGCTGTTGGTGTTGCAGATACAGTGATATAACTGTTTTTGATCTCTTTCTTCATGCATCCGTTGGCATCGGTAACAGACAGGGATACTTTGAATGTGCCGGCAGTATTGTAAACATGTGTCGGATTTTGTAAAACTGAACTGCCGCCGTCGCCGAAATCCCAAAGCCAGTTTGTCAGAGCACCGTCTCCAGGGGTTGACAGGTCTGTGAAGTTTACAGTCAACGGTGTACATCCTGTGAGGACATTAGCTGTAAAATTGGTCGTGGGAATAGCATAAACAGTGATATAACTAATTTTTGTTTCGATATCGCTTCCGGAAGCGTTGGTTGCTGTCAGGGTTATGGTGTATACTCCGGGATTGAAAAATACATGTGTCGGGTTTTGCATTATGGAGTTGGCCGTGCCGTCACCGAAATTCCATTTCCATGAAGTAGGGCTGTTGGTTGAGAGGTCTGTGAACGTGACCACTACAAAGCCGCATCCTACCGTGTTATTTGCTGTAAAATTTGCAACAGGTGCCTGAGCAAAAGAAAAGTTGAATGATGAAAGTATAAAACTTACAGCAGCGTAAAGTATAAAACATTTTTTTTTCATTGCAGATATTTTTTGTGATTGTTGGATTAATTTAAAAAATCCGGAGCCGGATGATGTGTTTATTTTATAATCCAAAAGATTTATTTTTTATTAAATAATTAATTATTCAAAAATATATACAAAAAATAATTAATATAATCATAATTCTGATAAGTTATAAATAGCTAATTGTTAATAACTTTGGCCTGTTTTCAGATTGATATTTTCTTTCTGCTTGAACAGACTGCAATTTGTTCGGAAATATTTTTGGAAAGTATTTGAATGAAAAACAAAAAAGACATGTTTGTTTAACCAATATCAGGCAGATTTATGTATATTTGGATTACTTATCACAAGTTATGGGTAATATAAATTTTAGTTGATGATACGTCATAAAATTACAGCAGCACTCTTTCTACTAACGACACTTAGTTTTTGCCAGACTGACTCGACAAAGCAGATAAATAATTGGACTATAGGAACAATTTTGATGAATGAACCCAAACCATTTTTTAATTTTGAGGATGGATCATTTGAGCCAAATTTTTTCAATGGCATAATATTAAAAAAACATTTTAAATACTTTACGATACATATTGGACTAGAATATGTAAATATTATTGTCAAAAAAGATAAACCAAAATGTTTTGACCAACTATTTTCGGAAGGATACATAAACGAAGGAATATTAAGCATGGGAATCGACAAAGGAATAATTTTTAAAAAATATTATAGACCATTTCTTACATTTGACGTAGTAGGTATTAAATTAAACTCTGACATTACATATACTGGTGGATATTTTGGAATTGATGAAAGAGTTATTGCTAATACAATTGGTTTGGGCGTGATAACTGCTTTGGGAGTTGAGTTTAAAATGACAAAAACATTATCAATTGGTATAGAAACTCGACTGCGTTTAATTTATACAAAAACAACGGAAGATATTCATGATATAGACAACGGGGCGGAAGATCATAAACAATACGATGAATTTATTAAGAAATTTAATAGAATTGGTGCTGTGACATTGAACTTTAATTTTTAATTACTACCTGTAATTTCGGTCTGTTACCAGTGGTGTGACTACAGCAGTATAGGACTTGTAAAATTAATTTGTATAACATGAGTGAGATATAATTGGAGTTAAAATAAAGTCTGTTTAAAAAAAAGTACTAAATTTGTTATATAAAAAATAAAAATGCATGGAAAAAAATAACCGGACATACCTGCTTATATCGCTTGCTGTAATTGCATGCCTGCTGGTGTGGTTCTTTTCTTCTGTCATATTTTACATTATAATATCTGTTTTTTTGTCAATAATAGGAAGGCCTCTGGTAAGGCTGCTTGACAAAATAAAAATTTATAAATTCAGGCTTCCGCACACTGTAAGTACAATCATCACATTAATGGCTATGATTGCAGCGTTTTACTGCTTTATACTGATATTCATACCAGTAATATCACAGCAGGCGGAGATGCTCTCGCGCATAGATGTTAACACTTTATCAAGGAGTATGAAAGAACCCATAATGCTTTTACAGAACTTCATGATAAAGCATAGAATGATTTCACAAACAGATACGATAGGAGCTATTATCAATGAGAAGATAATGAGTTTTGTCAATATTATGAATTTTTCCGACAGCCTTAATTATATTATAAGTTTTGCAGGCAGAATGTTTGTCAGCGTATTTGCTATTCTGTTCATGACTTTTTTCTTTTTAAAAGACGAACATTTGTTTTACAATATGGTGATGGTTTTCACACCTGACAAGCACAGGGATGGTATTAACAAAGTGTTGTCAGAATCAAAAAGGCTGCTTACACGTTATTTTGTAGGGATATTTCTTGACATATCAATAGTTATCACTCTTATAAGCATTGGTGCGACTATCATAGGTTTTAAAAATGCGCTGATGATAGGTTTCCTGGGAGCCATATTTAATGTCATCCCGTATGTAGGCCCTATTATAGGCTGGATTATCGGAATGATACTCGGGGTTACGGCAAACCTGGATGTTGATTTTTATACCGTAACAATGCCGATGTTGTTATATCTTACAGGTGTTTTTGTTGCAACCAATATTTTTGATGCCATTGTCCTTCAGCCTGCGATATACTCCAAAAGTGTCAAAGCCCACCCGCTTGAAATTTTTATTGTCATTATGGTTGCCGGAAGTATTGCAGGAATTACAGGGATGATATTTGCAGTGCCGACATATACTTTTTTAAGAATAGTGGCAAAGGAGTTTTTCAGCAGTTTTGAAATAGTTAACAAATTCACAAAAAGAATCTGAAAAAAATTGCAGTGAGCCCTTTTAATAAAGATTCCATAAATTTATTGTCCTGTCTTACTTTCAGTAGGATCCTGAATTTTCTGAAGTTATATGTCAGTTTCGGCATTTCCGGTATCTTCAGGAAGCCCCTATCCTGCGGGATGCCTTTTGCTGTTTCCGTTGAGCCTACGAATAACTGCAATCTGAAATGTCTGGAATGTCCTGCAGGACAAGGTAAAATGTCGAGGGCAAAAGGAATGCTTTCTTTTGTAATGTTTAAGTCGGTCATTGATGAACTGCATAAAAATTTGATCTATCTGACTTTGAATTTTCAGGGTGAGCCTTATCTCAATGCTGATCTGTTTGAGTTTGTGAAATACGCGAAAAGTAAAAATATCTATACCGCCACATCCACCAATGCTCATTTTCTTGATGATGATAATTCGAGAAAAACTGTTGAAAGCGGGCTTGACAGATTGATAATTTCTGTTGACGGAACCGAACAGAATGCATATTCTTCATACAGGGTTGGCGGGGATATTGACAAAGTAAAACAAGGCATTGAAAATATTATTAAGTGGAAAAAACAACTTGATTCGGAAATGCCTTTTGTTGTTCTTCAGTTCCTTGTTTTAAAAACCAATGAACACCAGATCGCCGGCATTAAGAGGTATGCGGAAAAAGTTGGGGCAGACAAACTGGAACTGAAGTCTGTACAGATTTATGACAGCAGTAATTTTGAACATTTGCTTCCGTCTGCTGACCAATATGCACGTTATAAAAAACATGAAGGGAAATATGTTATCAAAAACAAATTGCGTAACCGCTGTTTCAGGATGTGGTCTTCATGTGTTATAACATGGGATGGCTTTGTTGTTCCGTGCTGTTTTGATAAAGATGCAGAATATACTATGGGCAACATAAATACAAGTCCTTTAAGGAGTATCTGGAAAAGCAGTAATTACAATACTTATAGGAAGAAGATCTTTAAAAGCAGAAAAAGTGTCGGAATTTGTTGTAACTGTACGGAATGAAAAAGCTATATCGTTAAAATTTCCTTTTCTTTATTTTCAGTTATTTTATCGATTTTTTCGATGAATAAATTTGTGGCATCCTGAATTTCTTTTTCAAGTTTTTTGATTTCGTCTTCACCCCCACACCAAACACACCCAACACA
>CAZSJF010000004.1:0-9605 GCA_964606705.1 uncultured Bacteroidales bacterium | reverse complement strand
TGTGTTGGGTGTGTTTGGTTTTTGGTTTAGTCTTCAGCAGCACCTTCTTTTTCCAGCTTTTTAGCTGTTTCATTGGCAGTACGCCTGAGGTTCCTTATTTTTATTTTGGCATTTTCGTTCTCGATCTTTACGCTTTTCACAAGCTCTCTTCTTCTTTCTTCAGTGAGAGGCGGGACTTTTATTCTTATCAGTTCGCCGTCGCTCTGCGGATTAAATCCAAGATTTGCCGACAGTATAGCTTTTTCGATGGCCACTATTATACTTTTCTCCCAAGGTTGTATGACAATTAATTTCGGGTCAGGTGTATTTATATTTGAAACCTGGCTCAGAGGGGTCTGAACTCCGTAATAATCTATCTTTATGCTGTCGAGCATCTGTGGGGTTGCTTTGCCTGCCCTTATTTTTGAAAGTTCTTTTTCAAAGAAAGAAACGGCACTGCCCATGCTTTCTTTTGTTTCTTCAATGCAGAATTCTATATCTTCGTGCATATTATTAAATGTTTGATTTTATACAAATACAGAATTAATTTGTAACAACGGTCCCGGCTTTATCGCCTGAAGTTATTTTCCTGAGTATACCTTTTTCATTAATATTGAATACTATTACCGGCAGGTTATTTTCCATGCAGAGTGTGAAAGCCGTCATATCCATTACTTTTAACTTTTTCTCGTAGGCTTCTCTGAAAGTTAATTTGTCATATTTAACAGCATTTCTGTTTTTTTCAGGGTCATCGCTGTAAACGCCGTCAACTTTGGTGCCTTTAAGCAGTACTTCTGCTTTTAATTCCAGTGCCCTGAGCGCTGCCGCTGTATCGGTTGAGAAAAAAGGATTTCCTGTGCCGCCGCTTATGATGATCACCTTTTTATATCTGAAGTGCTTAGCCGGGTTTTGTTCAACAGAATCACATACAGAATCTATTTTTATCCCTGATAACAGTTTTGCTTTTACGCCTATTTTTCCCAGTGCTGACTTCAGCGCCAGACCGTTGATTATTGTTGCCAGCATGCCCATATAATCTCCCTGCATCCTGTCAATTGCATGATTGGAATCACTGGCACCCCTGAATATATTTCCTCCGCCTATGACAACACCTACTTCTATGCCTTTATCCGTTAATGATTTTATTTCATTGGCAAAATCCAGTAATTTCTCGCCGTCTATAGAGGAGGAACTTTTTCCGCTCAGAACTTCACCGCTTAATTTTAAAAGTATTCTGTTATACTTCATCATTAAATTTGTTTATGAACCAAGCATAAATCTTTTAAAAGATGTGACAGTCAGTTCGCTGTCATTTTCAGCAAGGTATTGTCGTATGGTCTTGTTGTTGTCTCTGACAAACATCTGATTCAGCAGGGTACTTTCCTTGAAGAATTTATTCAGTTTGCCTATGGCTATTTTTTCAGCCATTTCAGCAGGTTTTCCTTCCTGAACAGCTTGTTCTTTGCCTATTTCTATTTCTCTTTCAATAACTTTGGGGTCAACATTGTCTTTATCAACGGCAATAGGACTCATGGCAGCTATCTGCATGGCGATTTCTTTGCCTATTTCATCAATATTTCTGGCATTATCCTTATTGAAACCTACAACAGTTGCAAGCCTGTTTCCCTGGTGGTTATATATATATACTTTTTGTGCTTCTATGCATTCGTATTTTGACAGTTCCAGTTTCTCTCCGATTTTACCCATCAGGTCTGTAAGGCTTTCGGATACTGACCTGTTATTAATATTAAGGTTCTTAAGTTCCTCAATGGTTTTGGGATTGTTATTTAATGCAATATCCAGTACATTTTTTGCAAAGCTGACAAACTCATCATTTTTTGCAACGAAGTCTGTTTCACAATTCAGCACTATGATAACACCTTTTTTGTTATCGGGTGATGTTTTTGCAATGATAATTCCTTCATTTGCCTCTTTGTCGGCGCGGTTTGAAGCAACTTTTTGCCCTTTTTTTCTTAAGTAATCAATAGCTTTTTCGAAATCGCCATTACATTCAACAAGTGCTTTCTTGCAATCCATCATTCCGACACCTGTTTGTTTTCTCAGTTTGTTAACTTCATCAGCAGATATATTTCCCATTGTATAAATTATTTAGTGAATCAGCCCTCTTTATTAAAGTTCTTTTTAGGTAATGGTTTTCTTGAAGATGTTCTTTTTGATTTTACTGATGCGGGAATTTTTTGTTTTTGTGATCCGACTATCGGTTTGAATGTTTCTTCTTCAAGTTTAATTACCTCAGTAACCTGGGATATTATATTTTCAGATATATTTTCCAGTTTTGTTGTTTCCTTTTTTTCTTCTTCAAGTATCTGTTTGTTTTTTTCTTCTTTTCTTTCAGAGAGGCCTTCCTGTATGGCGTCGCTCATAACTCCTACTATCAGGGAGATTGACTTGGAAGCATCATCATTGGCAGGGATGGGGAAGTCAACTTCTTTGGGGTTGGAGTTGGTGTCAACAATAGCAAATGTGGGTATGTTGAGTTTTTTTGCTTCAGCAATTGCTATGTGTTCCTTGTTTATGTCAACAACAAATAAAGCGGATGGGAGCCTGGTGAGTTCGGAAATACTGCCGAGGTATTTTTCCAGTTTGGCCCTTTCTCTGGTTATCTGCAGACGTTCTTTTTTTGACAGGTTTTTAAAAGAACTGTCGTTAGCCATTTTGTCGATAGATGCCATTTTCCTTACAGCTTTTCTTATAGTGGCGAAGTTTGTAAGCATGCCACCCGGCCATCTTTCTGTCATATAAGGCATGCTGATCTTTTTGATATGTTCCGCAACTATTTCTTTCGCCTGCTTTTTTGTTGCAACGAAAAGGATTTTTTTGCCTGATCTTGCTATTTGTTTCAAAGCAGAGGCAGCTTCATCTATTTTCGCAACGGTTTTGTGCAGGTCTATAATATGAATGCCGTTTCGTTCCATAAAGATATAAGGAGCCATATTGGGATTCCATTTTCTTTTAAGGTGTCCGAAATGCACCCCTGCATCTAATAACTGATTAAATTCTACTCTTGCCATTTCTATTATATTATATGTTAACGTTTACTGAACTGGAATCTCTTGCGGGCTTTTTTCTGTCCGCATTTTTTTCTTTCTACCATACGTGGGTCTCTTCTTAACAGCCCCAGTACTTTAAGCGGTTTTCTGAATTCCGGATTTATAGTACACAGTGCTTTTGATATGGCCAGCCTTAATGCTTCTGCCTGCCCTTTGAAGCCACCCCCGTCAATATTGGCTTTAATATCGTATTTGTTGAGGGTTTCTGTAATTTTAAAGGGTTGATTAATTATGTATTGTAAAGTTTCTGTAGGAAAATATTTCTTGTAATCTTTATTGTTTACAGTTATTTCTCCCTTTCCTTCTTTCAGATATGAACGTGCAACTGATGTTTTACGTCTTCCTGTTGTATGAATTACTTCCATATATTATTTTATTGAGTTTAAATTAACCGTTTTTGCCTGTTGTGCAGTATGTGGATGTTCTTGTCCTGCATATACGTAAAGGTTTTTGAATAACTTGCTTCCGAGTTTATTTTTAGGAAGCATACCTTTTACTGCTTTTTCAACAACAGCGATAGGATTTTTTGCAAAAAGCTGTTTCGGTGTTGTAAAACGCTGTCCTCCCGGGTACCCTGTGTATCTCACATAGGTTTTGTCTGTTAATTTTTTGCCTGTCAGCATAACTTTTTCAGCATTTATGACAATCACATTGTCTCCGCAGTCAACATTAGGAGAGAAGTTGGTTTTTAATTTTCCCCGTATTAACCGGGCAACTTTAGTTGCCAGCCTTCCAAGAACCTGATTTTCCGCGTCAACAATCAGCCATTCTTTTTTAATATTTTCCTTTTTTGCCGTTAGTGTTTTATACTTTAATGATTCCATTTTTAAATAGCTTGAAATTTTTAATAAATCAATATCAATACCCTCCTTAAAATATCAGGGGTGCGAAATTAGGACATATTTTCCTATTTAACAAATTTAGGGCAAGATTTTTGTTACCTTACTAAGGTGATAATACCCTGCTTGGATATTTCGTCTCCATTGGTTAGTGTAGCATTGAATATGTAAGCATAATTACCTACAGGCTGGTCTTGTCCGCTGTATTTCCCGTCCCATCCAGTTAACTGGTCAGTTGTGTGAAACACTTTAAATCCCCATTGATTAAATATCTTAAATTCCATATTACTTATACCGTCGCCTAAAACTTTCAGCATTTCATTTGAACCGTCATTATTAGGAGAGAAAGCGGAAGGAATGAATATTTCCGGCCGTTTTTTCACTTCTATAAGGTAAGTAGCTGTATCAACACAGCCGTCTATGCTTGCAACGATAAGTATCAGATTGTCGCTTCCAACATTGCTGTACAGATGTTCAGGATTTTGATCAGTGGAGGTGTAGCCGTCCCCGAATATCCAGAACCATGCATTTGCATTGATTGAGGTATCAATAAAAGTTACGTATTCAGATACAAATATAGAAGTATCTTCCATATAGAAACCTGCGACAGGTTCTATCCCCAAGGTTATAGGAACAGCAACCCTTGTTGTATCCTGGCAACCGTATTCAGAATATGTTTCGACGTACAGGGTGTCTCCTTCTGTTACGTCAGGAACAACATGTGTTGTTGAAACGCCTACTATGCTGCCTCCTGTTGGCGCATCATACCAAACGTAAGTGTAACCGCTCACTGCATTGATAATGGTCAGGTTAGCATTGTTGTCCTTACAGACTTTATTTCCTGTTACTATAGGATCTACAGGAGAAGACAATACTGTAATGACAATATCGTCTGTTCCCGTTGAACCGCAATAGTTTGTCATAGTGACAGTATATGTGGTTGTGCCGGAAGGATAAACTGTTATTATTGATGTGGTATCACCTGTGTTCCATATATATTCTGTAATAGTGGTATCTGCAATTGTAAGTGATGATGAATCTCCCTGACAAATAGAATCAGCGGTTGAGTTAATATCAGCAACCGGAGACGGGCATGATTTTAAGATAAACCTGTTATTGGCTGACGAAAAATCTGTTATGCCTGACGGAACGTTTTTATGCAGATAATCAACATTTGTAGAAGCTTCTACAACAAAGCCGGGAGTATTATCTTCCATATTCCATGTTCCACCGATATCATGCCATAACATAGCGTCATCCCTGTTGAAATTAGTTCCCTCATCTTCTGTATTCCATGCAAGATCAAGAAAAGCAGAGGTTGTCCCTCCACTGGTGCCTTCCTGAATGATATATGTTTTTTGCACACACTGGGATGTGTCAATATTTGCCACAGGGCTGACAAAATTTTCAACTCTTACGGAAAAGTTGTCTGTAGTGCCTGTATAACCTAAAACAACAGGTTTGTAGCTATTTACAGCATCTCCTACAGGAAAAAGAAAAGTATCAGCAGGCAGGGTCATAGTAGGGACACTGTTTTTAACAAGGAATCCCGAACCGTTTGTTACAACAAAACGGGAATTATTATAAGAATTTGGCGTTATAGTGGCATTCTGTAATAAAGTGAGGTTGTAATCACCTATTATAATCCTGTTGTCAGCATTAAAAACAAGGGCGTCGTTTATGTTTGTGTTTATGCTTATGGTTTTGTTATTATCGCCGTCGATAGTCAGGTTGCTGAATGTTGTGGAAGCAGTTCCGCCTATGTTCTGCAAGCCGCCTTCCAGTTTTACATAGCTTATGCTCCCTGAGTTAAATGTTGAATTATTGACAAAATCACCTGTTAATTTAATTGTGCCGTCATTTGCAGTAGTTCCCCCGTTGATGTTATGGAAATCACCCATAACTACTATGTTGGCACTTTCTGAAACAGGGACATTGGCCCCGTTGTTTTTCCAGTAAGCTTTCTGGGCACCGGATTCAGATACAATTAGTAATGATAAAGTAAAAATTAACAGAAAGTATTTTAACTTCATAAAAATTTTTATAACTTTATAATTGAATTTCGTATGTAAATTTACGAATAAAAAATCAAAAAAAAAAATAATTAAGTAAATTTGAAGGGTAAGAAGAATAATTTTTTTTTAAAAATAAGGAGGTAACTATGTCAAAAAATGTTATAATACAACGTCTTAAAGACTATGAAATAAAGGAAAGAGGCATAAAAAACTGGCCTGTATGGGAAAAAGAAGTGTCACGTTTTGACTGGAAGTATGACGGGGATGAGGAATGCCTGTTCCTGGAAGGGGAGGTCATTGTTGAAACCGGCGAAGGTAATTATACTATTCAGGCAGGTGACTTTGTCACGTTTAAAGACGGGCTTAAGTGCGTGTGGAATGTAAAAAAGGCAGTGAAAAAACATTATAATTTCAGTTAAAATTTAATAGTATTTGTTTTGGAAGGACTAGTGGTAAAATCTACAGGCAGCTGGTATCTGGTGGAATCGGAAGGTGCCGGGATTATGGAATGCAAACTGAAAGGCAATTTCAGGATAAAGGATATCAAATATACAAGTCCTGTTGTTGTCGGCGACAGGGTAGATTTTGAACCGCTGGATGATATAGGATTAATATATAATATCAGGGACAGGAAAAATTGTATTATCAGGAAAGCTACCAATCTTTCAAAAACATCCCATATCATTGCATCCAATATTGATATTGCCTTTCTTATAGTTACCTTATCTCATCCGCGTACTTCCTGCGGTTTTATTGACAGGCTCCTTGTTACCGCCGGGGCATATAATATACCTGTTAATATAGTTTTTAACAAAACTGACATTTATGATGATGAACTTAAGGAGAGACATAATGAGATTATCAGTCTTTACAGAAATATCGGTTATAAATGTTTTGAAATATCTGCATCGAAAGGAATTAATACGGAATTGTTAAAGTCAGCGATGAAAGATAAGATAGTCCTCTTTTTAGGCCATTCGGGAGTTGGTAAATCCACCCTTATAAATTCAATTGAACAGGGGTTGAATATAAAGACAGGCAAAATTTCCGATTACCACAGTAAAGGCAAGCATATCACCACTTTTGCGGAGATGCATAAATTATCTTTCGGGGGATATATGATAGATACGCCGGGGATAAAGGAATTCGGGCTGATAGATTTTTCCAAGGAAGAGATCTCGCATTTTTTTCCTGAATTCAAGAGTTTTATTCCGCAGTGCCAGTTCAACACCTGTACGCATACCCATGAGCCCAATTGTGCTGTCATAAAAGCTTATGAAGAGGGAAAAATAAGTGAAAGCAGGTATAAGAGCTATTTAAGTATGTTGAAGGATTATTAAATAAGTTATATGTTAATTGTTATTTGTTAATAATGGACAGGGATGAGTATCCTGATTAATTCACAAACTTAGTGATTTCTTTGTGTCTTAGAGTCTTAGTGGCAAGAAAAATTTTCGCCACGAAGACACAAAGGCACTAAGTTTCACAAAGGTAAAGGTACTTTATGAATTAATCAGGTTATACAACGAATAACATATAACATATAACGAATAACTATTTTATTTATGAGAGCACTAATACAAAGAGTTTCGGAAGCCTCGGTGAAAATTGACGGAAAGATAAAAGGGCAGATAAAGACAGGTTTGCTTGTTTTGCTTGGCATTGAAGAAGCCGACAATAATGAAGACATAGAATGGCTGAGCGGGAAAATTGTGAGACTGAGAGTTTTTCCTGATGATGAAGAAATTATGAACCTGTCAGTAAATGATGTTAAAGGTGATATTTTGGTGGTCAGCCAGTTTACATTACATGCAAGCACTAAGAAAGGCAACCGCCCTTCATATATAAGAGCGGCGAAGCCTGAAACTGCCATACCTTTATATAATGCTTTTATAAAACAAATGGAAACGGATTTGCAAAAACCTGTCCAGACCGGTGAGTTCGGTGCTTATATGGAAGTGAGTTTGATTAATGACGGACCTGTTACTATTATTATTGATACGAAAGATAAGGAATAAGCTTCTTTATTTTTTTATAATATTACGGCGAGCTGGGGGTGTTATTTAAAATTTATACCCAAATCCTATGTTGAAAATTTTATGTACCATCAGTGCATTCCACCAATCAAAATCTCTTAAATAACCTTCTATAAAAGATGCACCAAATGTAATATCATAGTACATTTTATTATTAATAACATGTGTATATCCGATTGTTCCGATAAAAATTAAAAAATGATAATTTTTAATTCCAATTCCTGTATTTAAAAAATGTTTATGTTTACCTACAAGACAGTTAGCTTCTAATGTATAAAAAAATTCACCTGTATCTTCTAAATTAATAAGTCCTAAACTTGACTGTCCTTCAATAGTAATAATTCCCTTTTTTAAAAGTAATCTATTATAATTTAAATAAAAACCCACACCTGGGTCATCTGGCGCAAGATATAATAAGGTGCCAAATCCTATACTGTTTTTTAACACTTTCTTTAATATTTAAACTATCTTTTGTCTGTGTATAGCAATTACACCAGAAAACACTTAGTATTATAAAATAAAATACCTTTTTCATAACAATAAAAAATATTAATGTATTTCTCATATAAGTGTTTGAATTATTTAAGTAAAACCATCCATCCTATAAAAACAAATTATAATACCATATATCCTCCTAAAGAAAAACATAGAGATGGCATATTTACTACATTTTTATCAAGTGCATAAAAATACCCAATTTGAGCCATGAACCATTTTTTGCTGCGATACATATACATTAAATTAATTGAATTTTGTTACTTATTATAACTCAAAACCGATTACAATTCGGTAGTTATTTTCGGTAGCCTTTGGGTTACCATTACTACCATAGGGATGAGGTACATATAAATTTGTTATGCCAAACCACATTTCGCATGCAATGGAAACCCCTTCGATTAATTTGTATTTTAATTTTATCCCTGTATTCATAGCAAAAGATTTATAATTACTGCTTATATCTTCTTCTCTCCAGAATGGAGGATTCAAACCATCAACCATATACATTCTTCCTCTTACTGAAAAAATATATTGTCCTTTAAGCAGCCAGCCAAGTTGAAAATTATTTCTTTCAATACAAGGATTAATCCCCGCTTCAATAGAATGAAAAAGATTTATTGTTTTGGTCGGCTGGTAATCATCAAAATTATCAGGAGAAATATCATTTTTTGTTTTGCTCCCGAAAGTATAATAGCCAATGAATACCGGCAGCTTAAATTTTATTTCGTCAGAAAAACTGCGCAGGGTTATGGAATAAAATATTCTTCCTGTGGGTTGAATCAAAAAAGTATTCTTAGATCCGGGGGCATAACCGAAACCATAGCAGGTATTATATCCAATACCCTCCTCAATTCCAAAGCCCTTATGCCATTTTATCTCCTCTTGTCCGGATAACAAGTATGAAAGAATCATTAAGGCAGGAGTAATAAAAAACAATTTTATTTTATATAGTTTCATTTTAATCGGTTTTACTTTATCATTACCACCCAGACCTCATAAGTATTTATTTTTATTTTATAATACTACAACAAATTGGTAGTTGAAAACTACCTTTTATTAAGTCCGTAGATACAATCTACGGATAACGTAGGCTATAAACAGATTTTTTTTCATATTTTATAACCTAATTTAAATCCTAAGTGAAATGATGGATAAAATTTGAAAATA
>CAZSJF010000003.1:0-35314 GCA_964606705.1 uncultured Bacteroidales bacterium | reverse complement strand
TTTTGGTGGCACAGTTTGCTGCGGAATAGGTGGTCTACTTTGCTCGGAATATCCAGTATTACATCTTCTCTGGCACTTCAATACCCAGTAATTTCATGGATTTTTTTATTACATCACCTGTAAATGATGACAGCATCACCCTGAAAGCAGATATATCTTTATTTTCCTCTTTAAGAATGGGGGTTTCCTGGTAGTATTGATTATATTCTTTTGCCAGTTCGTAAACATAGTTTGCTATTACTGCAGGATTGTAACTCTCTGCGGCAGAAGAAACCATCTCGGGAAATTCATAAAGTAATTTTATGATTTCTTTTTCTTTTTTCAGTATGGAAATACCGGACTTACTGAACTGTATTTTCTCCGAACCTGATTTTCTTAAAATAGATTGGATGCGTGCATGGGTGTATTGTATGAACGGGCCTGTGTTGCCATTGAAATCAATAGATTCTTCAGGGTTAAAGAGCATGTTTTTTTTAGGGTCAACTTTCAGTATAAAGTATTTGAGGGCTCCCATGCTTATATTATTAGACAACTCTCCCATTTCCTGTTCAGAAAAATCATCAGTTTTGCCAAGTTGTTTTGTTGTTTCATAAGCTGTTTTATACATTTCTTCAATCAGGTCGTCAGCATCAACAACTGTACCTTCGCGTGACTTCATCTTTCCGTGGGGCAGTTCCACCATGCCGTATGACAGGTGGTATATTTTATCAGCCCATTCATATCCCAGCTTCTGTAAGATTATTTTTAATATTTCAAAGTGATAATTCTGTTCATTGCCGACAACATAAATAAGGTTCTTTGCATCATACTCGTCGTATCTTTGCTTTGCAGTGCCCAAATCCTGTGTTATATATACGGAAGTGCCGTCAGCCCTGAGAAGCAGTTTTTCATCCATATTCTTATCAGACATATCTGCCCATACGGAGCCATCATCTTTTTTTGCAAAAATATTGCCTGACACTCCTTTTTCCACGATTTCTTTACCTGACAAATAGGTTTTGGATTCATAATATGTTTTGTCAAAAGTAATGCCTAATCTTTTATATGTTTTTTCAAAACCATCATAAACCCAGCCATTCATCTTTTGCCATAATGCCCTTATATCTTTATCATTATTTTCCCACTTTTTCAGCATCTCCTGAGCCTCAATTATCAGAGGAGCCTGTTTTTTTGCATCTTCCTCTGTCCTGCCCTGCTTTACTAAATCTTCAACCTGTTTTTTATATTCTTTTTCAAACATCACATAGTAATTGCCGACAAAGTGGTCACCCTTAAATCCTGTGGATTCAGGAGTGCTGTCATTTCCCCATTTCATGTATGCCAGCATGGACTTGCATATATGGATACCCCTGTCGTTTACAAGGTTTACTTTTACGACATTTTCTCCGTTGGCTTTAAGTATTTCAGTTATTGAATGGCCCAGAAGGTTATTCCTGATATGCCCGAGGTGCAAAGGTTTGTTTGTGTTTGGAGAAGAAAATTCTACCACCACAGGTTTGGATTTACCGGTTTTTTTGTTTCCAAAGCCTTTATCAGTATGGGTTTTAGCAAAGAAATCGAGCCAGTAGGTTTCATCTATAACCAGGTTTAAAAAACCTTTGATAACATTGAATGATTTTATTTCAGGTATTTCTTTTTTCAGAAAATCGCCGATTTCTGCGGCAGTCTGTTCCGGTGATTTCTTTGAGACGGGAGTCAGCGGGAAAGTCAGTAAGGTTATATCTCCTTCAAATTCAGGCCTGGTCTTCTGCAGTTGTAATGATAACTTTACCTTTTTTTTGTCGTGATTATAAAGATTTACTAAAGCCTCAATGGTTTTACCTGTTATTTTCTCTTCAATCATATATATTTGACCTTATTTTGATTACGAATTTAAAACATTTTTTTATAATTCATTTAAATATTTTTTGGAGCAACTGTAAGTCCTTTACCACATAGACATATAGGACACATAGTTTTTTCACATAGAATCCAACCTATGTGTTTTTCCTCTGTGACCTATGTGCCTATTGTGGTTCATTTAATTTTTTCTATTGTTATAAAAAATAATTAAGCATAGATAAAATATAAGCTTTATTTTATTGATTACCAATTATTTACCATATTCAATAAATTAAAAGCATATATTAATTATTGGAATAAAAACTTAAACTTGTATATTTGTGGTACTAAAAAAAATGATTCATTCTATTAAACTTTTAAAACAGCCGGAAAATGAAAAAGAAAAATGTTATTATCATAGGTGCTGCCGGAAGAGATTTCCATAATTTCAATACTTATTTCAGGGACAATGAGGAATATAATGTAGTTGCTTTCACTGCCGCCCAGATTCCTGATATTGATGGCAGAAAATATCCTGCGGAGTTAGCCGGTAAACTTTATCCCAAAGGTATCCCTGTTTATGCAGAAGGAGAATTGCAAAAGCTCATTAAAGACCTGAAAGCAGATATATGTGTATTTTCATACAGCGACGTTACTTATAGCAAGGTAATGGGTGTCAGTGCTATTGTTAATACAGCCGGTGCAGATTTTATGCTGCTGGGGACGAAAGACACCCAGGTAAAAAGCACGAAGCCTGTAATTGCCATTGGTGCTGTAAGGACAGGGTGCGGAAAAAGCCAGACCTCAAGAAGGGTTATTGAACTGCTCATGGACTGCGGGCTTAAAGTTGTCGCCATACGCCATCCAATGCCATACGGAGACCTTGTTGCACAGAAAGTGCAGAGGTTTGCAACTGTTGATGACCTGAAAAAGAACAAATGCACGATAGAAGAGATGGAAGAATATGAGCCTCATGTTATCAGGGGGAATGTCATATATGCCGGTGTTGACTATGAAGCTATACTTAGAGAAGCTGAAAAGGAAGCCGATGTTATTGTATGGGACGGAGGAAATAATGACTTTCCGTTTTACAAGACCGACCTGATGATTACTGTTGTTGACCCTCACAGGCCGGGGCATGAACTCAGCTATTATCCCGGAGAAGTTACACTGAGGCTTGCAGATGTTGTTGTCATCAATAAAATGGTTACTGCCAGCCCTGAAAATATAGAACAAGTGAGAATGAACATAGAAAAAGTAAACCCAAAAGCTCTTGTTGTTGATGCAGCCTCTGCCATCAGTGTTGAAGATGTTTCTATTATCAGAGGAAAGAGGGTGCTTGTTGTTGAAGACGGCCCCACCCTGACACATGGTGAAATGAAAATAGGTGCCGGTATTGTTGCAGCAAAGAAGTACGGGGCAAAAGAACTTGTTGACCCGAGGCCTTTTGTTGTAGGCAAATTAGCTGAGACATTTAAAATATATCCTAATATAGGAACTTTACTGCCTGCCATGGGATATGGAGATGAACAGGTTAAAGACCTCGAAAAAACCATAAATAACTCCGATGCGGAATCTGTAATCATAGGAACCCCGATAGATTTAAACAGGATAATCAAGATCAACAAGCCCAATACAAGGGTATTTTATGACCTGCAGGAAATAGGAAGGCCGGAACTGGGAGAAATAATATTTGATTTTGTAAAAAAACACAACCTGGTAAAAGGGAGCTGTGATTGTTGTAAATGATTTTGAAGGCAACTGTTGAAGTTGCCTTTTTTATTAATATTATGTAAGATGAAAAATAAAAGTTTAGTATCAATCAGTGATTACACTAAAGAAGAACAGCTGAAAATTCTGGACATTGCAGAGGAATTTGAAAAGAAGCCAAAGCAGAAAATTCTGGAAAATCACGTTATTGCTTCATTATTTTTTGAACCTTCGACAAGGACAAGGCTCAGCTTCGAAAGTGCTGTAAGTATGCTCGGAGGCAAGGTCATAGGCTTTGCCGACGCATCTTCTTCAAGTGTGAAAAAAGGGGAATCCCTCAAGGACACTATCAAGACCGTGGCCAACTATTCCGACCTGATAGTGATGCGCCACCCTGTAGAAGGCAGTGCGCGTTATGCAAGCGAGGTTTCATCTGTCCCTGTTATCAATGCAGGCGACGGGGCAAACCAGCACCCTACACAGACATTGCTGGACATGTACTCCATAAGAAAAACCCAGAAAAAGCTGACAGACCTCAACGTTGCTTTTGTAGGAGACCTGAAATACGGAAGGACAGTACATTCGCTTGTGATTGCCTTATGCCAGTTCAACTGCACCTTTCACCTTGTTTCTCCTCTGGAACTGAAACTGCCCAGTTATGTCAAAATTCATATAAAAGAAACAAAGCTTAATTATCATCAATATACCGGGCTGGAAGAAGTTATACCTAAAGTGGATGTTATTTATATGACAAGGATACAGAAAGAGCGTTTTTCAGACCCTATGGAATATGAAAAAGTGAAAAATGCTTACATTCTTAAGGACAGCATGCTTGCAGGTTCAAAAGACAACCTGAAAATATTGCACCCCCTCCCCCGTGTTAACGAGATAAATGAAGATGTTGATGATAATAAAAAAGCATATTATTTTGAACAGGCGCTGAATGGCGTTTATGTGAGACAAGCATTATTAACTTCAATACTGGGATTAAAATAATGGAAAAAAAAGAAGAACTCAGAAAAGAACTGTCAGTTTCAGCAATTGAAAACGGAACAGTAATAGACCATATTCCTCCTAAAAGCCTGTTTCAGGTTATAAGAATTCTCAACCTTGACAGGTTTGAAAACCTTATACTTTTCGGCACAAACCTTGAAAGCAAGAAATATGGCAAGAAGGGTATTATTAAAGTCAAGGATAAGTATTTTGAGACGGAGGAAATGAACAAGATAGCCCTGGTTGCCCCCACTGCCACACTTATTGTCATCAAAAATTTCAAGGTTGTTGAGAAAAACAAAGTCACAATACCTGACAACATTGTCAAATTTGTCAAATGCATTAACCCCAACTGCGTAACCAATGTAGAAAAGGTCAGTACTAAATTCAGCGTAATATCCAAGGAAGACCTTAAACTGAGATGCCATTACTGCGAAAAAATAACTGCAAAACAGAATATGGAGTTCTTTTGATAAGTTGCAGTTATTACTTGAATCTACATACCGATAAAATTTGGCAATAAAAAATGAAAAATAAAACAATTACAGTAAAGGGAATTGAGATAACAATCATTAAACAAAACGATACTGATTACATCTCTTTAACTGATATGCTCAAAGCCAAAGATGGTGATTTTTTTATTGCTGATTGGCTCAGAAATCGTAACACCGTTGAATTTCTTGGTATTTGGGAAAGTGTTTATAACCCCTGTTTTAATTATGGCGAATTCGCCATAATTAAAAGTCAGGCAGGATTAAACAATTATAAGATAAGTGTAAAAGAATGGGAAGAAAAAACAAATGCTGTGGGATTAAAAGCCACTACGGGTCGTTATGGGGGCACTTATGCTCATCCTGATATTGCATTTGAATTTGGTATGTGGGTAAGTGCCGAATTCAAAATCTATCTTATCAAAGAGTTTCAACGGTTAAAATCAGACGAGAATGACCGTTTAAAATTAGAATGGAACTTGCAACGTACTTTGGCTAAAGTGAATTACCACATTCATACAGATGCCATCAAAGAAAAATTAATTCCGAAAGAATTAAGCAAACAACAAATAAATTTTGTGTATGCTAACGAAGCCGATCTACTGAACGTCGCTTTGTTTGGTATGACCGCTAAACAATGGCGTGATGAAAACCCAAAACAAGAGGGTAATATTCGTGATACTGCAACGATTGAGCAATTAGTTGTATTATCAAATATGGAAAGTATCAATGCCGTTTTAATTCACCAGAGATTGGAACAAAGCGAACGATTAAAACATCTAAATAGCATTGCCATTACACAGATAAAATCGTTGATAGGAAACAAACATTTGAAAAAAATGAAATAATTTTCAAAAATAAATTTAAAAGTATTATGAGAAAATGTGGGTTTATATTTTTTGTAATATCATTGGTGGTATTTACAAACTACTTGTCAGCACAGGACACAATAAAAGACAAGGGTGTTTTTAAAGAGGATAAAGCGGGTTATTATAAGAATTCCATACTGAAAGGTATTGAAGAATTTGAAGTTAAAGACAAAAAAGATACTCCTGCCGAAAAACACTTTAAAGTTGATTTTAGTGATAAGGATATTCCTAACTCCGTGAGCCAGTTCACTTCATGCTGGCGTAACAAACCGATTTCACAAGGCAATACGGGTACCTGCTGGAGTTTTTCCGCCACTTCGTTTTTTGAATCGGAAGTTTACCGCCTGTATAAAAAAGAAGTAAAACTCTCGGAAATGTATACAGTTTACTGGGAATACGTTGAAAAAGCAAAGCGTTTTGTCCGGGAAAGAGGTAATTCCCTTTTTGATGAAGGCTCTGAAGGAAATGCAGTCCCGCGCATATGGAAATTATATGGTATTGTCCCTGAAGAAGATTATACAGGGCTCAAGCCTGGGCAGAAGTTCCACGATCATACAAAAATGCTTGAAGAAATGAATTCATATCTGAACTCTGTTAAAAAAAATAATGAATGGGATGAAGAGAGGGTAATTACAACCATCAAGTCTATTGTGGAGTTCTATATGGGGCGGGCGCCGGATAAAATTTTTGCTGACGGTAAAGAAATTACACCGGATGAATACCTGAACGATGTATTGAAATTAAACCTTAACGATTATTATGATGTAATTTCTCTGAAAGAGGATCCGTATTTCACAATGGTGGAATATGATGTTCCTGATAACTGGTGGCATAGCAAAGAATATATAAATATACCGCTTGATATATTTATGGATATTTTAAAAAATGCCGTTAAGAATGGTTATACTGTAGCTGTTGGCGGCGATGTTTCCGAAGCAGGGCTGGATCCTTCTGTCCAGGCGGCAATTGTGCCTACTTTTGACATACCCTCCGATTATATTGATGAAGATGCGCGCCAGTTCAGATATAGCAATAGTACCACAGGGGATGATCACGGATTGCATATTGTAGGATATACGGAGAAAAATGGCAAAAACTGGTTTTTAATGAAAGATTCCGGTTCAAGTTCGCGTAACTGCGGTGAAAGCAGTGAAAATTTCGGGTACTATTTCTTTCATGAAGATTATGTAAAACTGAAGATGATAGATTTTATGATACATAAAGATATGCTGAAATATATTCTTAATAGAATAAATAATAAATAAAAAACGTCTCTTTTGATTAATTCGTATCTCTCAATGATTATTTATAAAAATATGAATCTGTTTAATATTACTTCTTATTTATTAATATCTCTATCGTGTTTTTCTCAAAAAGCAGAGAATGTACATATTCAGCAGCAAAGTAAAAATGTAATAGTTACTTATGATATTATTGAGAAGAAATGCAAATATGAATATAATGTGGAATTATATTATTCGTCAAATGACAGTAACTGGACACAAGCTTTAAAAGGGTTATCCGGCAATATCGGAAAAAATATCCCGGGAGGAAGTGGAAAGAAGATCATATGGGATGTATCTAAGGATGCATGTAAAGTTGCAGATACAAGTTTTGAATACAAAGTAGATTTAAAACTGGCGGATACAGATATCTATTATACTGATGAAAGAGATTGCAAAAAATATAGAATAGTAAAAATAGGCAGCCAGACATGGATGGCAGAAAATTTGAATTTTACTTTACCTAATTCAAATACAAGCGGGTGTTATAATAATAGTGAGGACAGCTGCAAAAAATATGGAAGGCTTTATAATTGGTATACAGCTCAACATATATGCCCTGCAGGCTCACATTTGCCTTTAAAGGAAGAATTTGACACATTATTAAATTACGTTGGTGGTGCCGGTAATAATGCATATAACAGTTTGATAAAATCTGACACTTTAGGGTTTAATATTTTTTATAGCGGCTGGCGAGATGGAAGAGATTATAGATTTAAAGATTTCGGTAGCATGGGTGGCTTTTGGGCATCTGAAATGGATTTTTATACTGGATGGACATTGTATATAAATAATCATGAAATATATTCAAATGGAGGTAGTAAAAAAGATGGTTTTTCAGTTCGTTGTATTTTGAATAAATAAATTTAAGAAATGCCAAAGACAGTCAACACCCCTTTACCTGTTAATTATCCGAAGATTCCGCCTGAACTGCAGAAATATTTTAACACACATTATATTTACCGGGACCAGAAAGTCCTGTTTTTAAAGAATTGCCATGTCTCATATAACGGCATTGTCATACGCAATCTCCGGTATATAAAGGAGAGCTGTTACGATTATAAGACCTACAGGAAATTATATTTTTACCCTGCCTTTAAAACGGTATTATTCAGTTATATCACCAGGTGGGGGAAAAAAAATAAAATGCGGCTTCCTGATGATGGCGTGTATTCAGTTATATATCAGCCATATATCAATTATTTCCACTGGATATTTGAATCTCTCACCAGGCTGCTTATTCTTGAAAAGGTTAAAAAAGACACCACTCTGATAATTGTTCAGGAAGATATGGAAGAACTGAGATATATCAAGGACTCTTTATCATTACTTGGAATCAGCAATTACAAACTGGTGCCTTACGGCAGGCTTTTATTCGTAAAAAGGCTTGCCCTGCCAAGCCTTGTAAGATGGGGTGGCCAGCATGATCCGGAAGTGATACTCGAACTGAGAGATAAGGTGCTAAAGCATTATAACGATCTGAACCTGCATGTTGAATCGCCGGAAAGGCTTTTTGTAAAAAGAACAGGGCGCCGTAAGATCGTGAACTTTGATGAGGCATCATCGTTGATGCAGAAATATGGATTCTCTGTGGTTGACTTTGAAAACATGTCCTTGCAGGAGCAGATAGGTATTATGAAAAATGTAAAAATACTGGTAGCACAACATGGCGCCGCCCTTGTAAATATGATGTTTATGCCACTGGGGTCCACTGTGGTCGAGATCCACAGTAACCCGCTGAAGATCAAAAACAAACATCTGGACGATGTATATTTTAATATTTCTTCCATTTTCCGGCATAAGTACTATGCATTCTTTTCCGAACCTGTCGGCTCTGTGGAAAATATCTTTACTGCTGACTGCAGAATAGATTTAACAGGTTTAGAAGAAATTCTGCAGCAGACGGCAATAACATCTGACCAACAATAACAACTGTTTTTTGTAACCAAATAAGCAAAACTTCCGTAATAACAGCTAATTGAATAATATTAATCTTGATCAAAGCGGGGGTTTTATGAAGACAATCCGTATTTTTTTATCTGCCTTATGCATTAGTATTATATTTTTTGACATCAATGCTCAGGGACCCAGTGCTAATGAACAGAAACCAAATGATTCGGCTGCTGCTAAAAATCAGATATCTGCTATTACAGAGCAGTTGTCTGATCAGTATATCGAAAAAGCCGGACTGGTAACTGAAAGTCTTGCAGGGTCAAAAGTCGTCAACAGAAAAGACGATGTTAATTTAGGTTTCACCGAACTGACGTTAGGAAACGGGGTAAAAGTTGTATTAAAGAATACCGACCTGAAAAAAGATGAAGTACTCCTGTCTGCATATAGTCTAGGTGGATATTCTGTATATACTCCGGAAAAGCAGATTACTGCATATTTCTCCCCGGATATTATCAAAAGAAGCGGCATAGGAAAATATGAAAGTTCTGCTTTGAAAGAAAAACTGGAAGGAAAAAAGGTGGAAATCACACCGTGGATAGATGATATTAAAGAAGGTATTAATGGTAATTCTTCTACGGGAGAGATCAAAACTTTACTGGAACTGACATATTTGTATTTCACTCAGCCGCGTAAAGATGACGAAGCCCTGAAAAAATTTACAGCCGACAAGAAAAAAGAAATAAATCTGAACAGTTCAAATCCTGTGGCATTATTCAATGATACGCTGAACAAAATAATTGCTGCGGGAAAAACAAATTCTGTTGTTATTCCAAAGGACAGGGATATTGAAAATATTAACATTGATGATGTTTATAACATATATCAGGAAAGATTTGCCAATGCATCGGATTTTAACTTTTTTATTGTGGGCGATTTCAATATCAATGAAATCACACCTATGATTGAAACTTATCTTGGGACCCTTCCTGTTAATGATAAAAAAGAAAACTGGGAAAGAATCCCTGATGATTTTCCGATAGGGATCAAGGAGGTAGAAATTAACATCGGCAATGAACAGAAAAGTACAGCTTCAATCATCATGTCGGGCAAATTCCAATGGAGTACTAAAAATAATTTAAGTATCCGGATAATGGCAAATTATCTCTCTGCACAGATACTTAAGTCCATACAGGCAAACCAGGAAGACATTTCCGACCTCCAGGTGACTGCCGACACAAAACAGTTCCCTGACGCAAGATATTCCATTGAAATATCCTATGCCTGTGCACCGAAAAATGCAGTTAAGATTTCAAAAACCGTTTTTAAAGAAATCCTGAACATACAGAAAAACGGACCTGGCGAGGAAGACCTCGATGCAGCTAAAGAAGGTCTGATAAAGGAAAGGCAGATAGGCTTAAGAACCAATAAATTCTGGATGTCTAAAATGGAATCTGTTTATTTCAATAATGAAGAAGTGCTGCCGATAAAAAACTATTACAAAGATATGCTTAATGTTTCCGATCAGGATATCAAAGAGGCTGCTGTAAACTACCTTAGCAAGGATAATTATGTACAGGTAATCATGAATCCTTCTGCTTCTGATAAATATACACAGACCAAATAATTAATCAGTCTTTATCTTTGCAGGATAGTCCTTATCAAAATACAACCAGAATAAAAACCTATACCCTCTGAAAGTCCCGTCAGGAGCAAAACTCTTAACCATAGGGGCTATACCAGCCACCTTTTTGTTGATCTGAAGGTTCTTGTCATCCATATACCATTCTTCCATGAATCTGACCTTAACAACATCATTTACCATAACTTCATTTTTCAATATGGTATCATATTCTTCATACGGAGGATAAGGCCTCTGAAGCTGAACACTGTCTATTTCACATAATATTGATTTCACATCATTAACAGTAAGAGGGTCATTGTTATAATCGTAAGCTTTAACTTTTCCGGAAGCGGCAATATCTAATATTGATTTCACAAATTTCTCACGTTTAACACCCTCAATATTCTGCACCCACCATCCTAAATTGTTAGAATCAATGGTATTAATAAACACATCATATTGTATCCTTTCAGTTATGAGTGAAAGGTTCTTTTTGTCATTATTGCATGACAATATAAATACCATAAGTAAAATGACAGGCAGGCTCAACAACGGTTTTATTGTCTTCATAAATATAAATATTTGCGGTTATAAATGCATATAAATGTTACTTAAACAGATATGTCTCTATTTAATAATTGTACCTCCCCGAGAGAAATCGTAGTTTCTGTTTTTTCAATCCCTTCAATTATATTTATTTTTTCCTGTAAAATTTCTCTGAGCTGATCTGTATCACGACAGATTATCTTGGCAAACAAATGATACTTGCCTGTAGTATAATGGAAATCCACTACTTCCTTAATCTGCAGTAGTTTAGAGGCAATGCTTTTATATGCTTTGGGGTCTATAATAAATCCGATAAAAGCTGTTAATTTTAATCCCAGTTTTGCAAAATCCACGTTAAGGTTAAATCCTTTTATTATGTTCAAATTTTCAAGTTTTTTAATCCTTACATGAACAGTACTTACTGAAATGTTCAATTTCTCTGCTATTTCAGTGTAAGTGATTTTTGCATTTTTCAACATGATCGAGATTATCTCAAGATCAATTTTGTCTGTATTACTATTTTCCATAAAATTAATGTTTTTAAATTTTTTGTAGCTATTTGGTCTTAAATATAAAATTTATCCCGAAATACTTGACTTTTAGTAAAAAATTTCGTATATTGGTATATAAAATAGATTAATGTATAATTTAAAGTTTTAACAAAATTAATAAAAATTTTTAAAATGAAAGCAACTTTTGAAATAAAAATTTTGAAAAATTTACTTCTGGTTGTTTTTTTATTATTAACACAAGTAAATGTCTTGATATCCGAAGGGACTAAACAATTCAGGCCCACATCTTCTGATTATGGGAATTTGCAGATTAATGATCAGGGCAGGCCATTCGCATTAGAATCAAATTCAGATCCTTTACACAGATTATATTTTCACATTTCAAATACAAATGAAAAAGTATATTTTGGCTTTCAGCATGTAGGCAGCGGCAGTTCTACATTCAGGATCAAAGACCCTGCAGGAAATGTTGTTTATGCCAGAACATCTGTTCCTTCTTCAGGTACCGGATATATAAGCACATACGATCAGGCAGTTGCAGGACCTAAAATAAGCGGCTCTCCTGCAAACGGATATAACCCTTTTTTATTCACTCCGGCTACAACAGGAGATTTTTATATTGAATTTACAACCACATTGTCAAGTGCCTACCATTTTGATTTATTCGACCTGACAGTAGTAAATGCAGATAATGTTCCTATTCCCGGCAGATTATGGTCTTATGCTTGGGATCTGAATACACGTTCATATGATAACAGGTATAATGGCAGTTTTTATGTTTATACTGATGACGGATATGTTGCAGAACTTGATATGAATGGTATTCAGCCTTACGGATTTGTTATATCCTGCAATAGTACAGGGCCTGGCAATACACCATATGGCAACAATGAGAACAGAAAATCTGTTGCAGGAAATTCAACAAGGCCGCAGTATAAGATTTTCCTGAATGATCCCGATTCAACTGTTTATCCTTCAGGACAGATACCTCAGATAATTCAAAATTTACAAGTAATCGGAACCCCATACTATCAGGATACAGTTTTGTTTGCAATAAACATGTCAGTCGGAGGCACTGTTGAAATGATTATTGATCTGAACGGCATACCCGGATACCAGTCCGGGACCAAAGATGTTATCATGGTTCAGTATGTAAATGCAGGACCGGATACAATTATGTGGGACGGAAAAGATGGCTTTGGTAATTATGTTGATGCATCCACTCCTGTTGTCGTAATAACTTCTTCATTTGCATCAGGAGTAACACATTTTCCGTTATATGACCCTGAAACACATCTGGATGGTTATATTGTAAACAGAATTCGTCCTATGACAGGGCAGGCACAATTGTACTGGGATGATTCAAATTTTTCAGGTGGTACTGTTAATGTCGACGGTTCTCTTTCAAATGGTCATAGCTGGAGTACAAACTTTGGTGATGTAAGGACAATGAACACATGGTGGGAAGGTTACAGATTGCCTATACTGAATAATTTTCAGTTTGAACTTGAAGAGCCTTTACCGATAGAACTGATTGATTTTAATGCAATACTGAAAGACGGTGTTACGGAAATAACATGGAAAACGGCAACAGAAACAAACAATGATTATTTTACAGTTGAACGTTCTTCAGATGCGGTTAATTTCCATGCTATTTCAACACTGGAGGGGGCGCATAACAGCAATAGTGTCAAAAATTATCAGGTAACTGATGATAACCCTTTAAAGGGTATTTCTTATTACAGATTGAAACAAATAGACTTTGATGGTAAATATACCTATTCCAATATAGCTGAAATAAATAATAGTTCCAGAAGTTGTTTTGAAGTTTATCCTAACCCGGTAATATGTGGTTATTGCTTACACGTTAAACAGAATTATGGTAAAGTATCAGTAAATATATATGACGAGGACGGAAAACTAATGCGCCAAACAGAAAAGAAGGATGAATTTGACATCCAGATTGACTTACCCGAAGGATTATACTTTATTAAAGTATCAAACAGGGATTTTTCTGAAGAGGTAAGAGTTATAGTTCAGTAGTTTGAGCTGAAGCCCGCACCCTTAAATAGATGTTTATTTTAAGAGAAAAACCGAATGAGTTGATATATTTTCTGATTTTATTCATTCAACCCATTCGTTCAGTATTCTTTTTATACCAATGGCTATTATGAAATAGTCCTATCTACAATATGATCAATCACGCTATACATAATAACATCGGCATTAACCACTTCTAAGCACAAGATAGTTTGGACTATTTTATGCTAAGAATTGGTATTATTCACATATTGTAATCTGCATTTTATGAGGGGCCGTTATTTTTATTCTGGCCGAAGCAAGCATTTTTTCCTTCTCATATATCTGTGTTTCTATATCTGTTTTTTTCTGCCACAGTTGCCCGTATAACTCACTGTCAGGTTTCAGTTTTGCGAGTTGTCCCTCGTACCCTGATTTATTCTCTTTCAGAAAAACAATGTCTTTACTGATGCCGGCAGTATCCATTTCAGCTGTTTTATCCTCAGTTTTTATATTTTTAAAACTTATATAACCCAGTTCCGTCAGGTGTTTGTCGATCTTCTTAAAACATCCGTCATTTACAGCCAGTTCAATAGTAATTTTCTGATTCTTATTATCAGTCTTCGTTTCACTCATAGATATGAGTTGGCATTTGCAGGAATCTATCAGTGCAAGTATATTCTGCTTTGAAGACTCATATTTCTCAGCTGAATAAATATTAACATTTAATGTTTTGATAATCACCGGCGTCTGAGTGTAAGACGACAATGAAACAATCAGCAGGATTATCATTGCAATTGGCATTATTATAAGTGTTTTCATACATTTTTTATTTTTTAATAATTTATATTTTGGATGATTATTGAAGGGACACTTCGACTCCGCTCAGTGTCCCTTTAATTCAAAAAGTCAATACACATTTACTTCCTTTTCTTTGAATTATATCCGAATGACACACCAATCTGCAGGCCATCCTTATGAGGGATAACATAAGCATTGACAGGGATATTCAGATTGCCTGATTTGATCGTCTTCCCGAAGGCGAATATAAACCCTGTGGAAAGCTGCGGCAATCCCCTGCTGTCGCTCCTGTAAACAATTTCATAAGGATTTCTGAGACTGTCATTGCCCCACTCACTTGTCAGGTGCCACTCCCCTTCCTGATAATATCCTCTTGCCATCCTGCCTATAAAAAATGTAGGCCCGCATGCAAATTCAAATCCATTCCTGTTATTTCTTAACCCATTCAGGATGGTGAAGCTCGGGATACACAAACCCTGGTCCAGCCCTGTGATCATAGGTATGAATTCAAACAAAGCCTGAAAATTACCTTCATTTAGATATTGCTGTTCAAACTGGTATCCGAATTGGTACATAGCAGGATATCCGTCATAACCTCCTTTATTTTTTGCTGCTGATATCAATTTGGCATAATCCCCTGTGTAAAAAGCAGCGCCCATTCTTGTACCCGAACAATTGAGCTTCTCAACTTTAGGATTATTAATAGCATTATCATAATTATATTTCTGTGTCAGCCTGGATTTTAATATTTCATCAACTTTTAATCCGAACATCTCGCTGACAGTGATATTGAGCATATTTTTAATTTCCGCAGGCAGGTTAAGAAATTCATTAACCTGTGTCTTTTCCACAACACCTGATTTTACATCAATTAATTTTAATGTTACAATGATCTGTTGAGCCACAAGTTCAACACTACCGAAAAACATCTTATCCGCATTGATTATTTTACCTATTTCCACAAGGCATAATTTGCTATTGCAATCGGGATTCAGTTCTTTTTGTTTGATAAGATATTCAATATCAAACCTGTCAATAACATCAAAGCTGTCTGTTTTTTCCACTTCACCGCGGAGAAGGTTGCCCATCTGGGCACTTGTAATTCCGACATCTTTGGAATAAATGTTAAGCACTCCGGCAACTTTTTTGTGCGATTGTGCATTTGTCGTCATGCAGCTTATTCCTATGATAAGGCATAACATTGTGTTTCTGATTTTTTTCATTTTTGTTTTCATCGTTTTTTAATTTTAAAATTTATACTACAATTTATTTATACATAAAAAAATAAAGTCACAGAAAGTTCTAAGTTTGATCTTTCAGGGATATCATTTTCAGAAAAAAAACAAGTTTTCGTAAACCTGGCTACCTTCAGTATGTTCAGCACCATTTATTGCTTCCTTTGAAATGATAGGCTTTGATTGTTTCTTCTTCATATAATAACTAAGAATGAATAAAAAGCCCACCAGTATAAACGGGAATGGAATAGTCAAAAGAGTAACTATTGCCCATATATTCACAGCTGACATATGCCATCTGCAGATATAAAAAGTCATCATCAGAATTCCTATAACTGCAAATATTATTCCTCCTGTCAGTTCCCGTTTCCATGCGATAATAAGAGCAAGGAGCAGGACAAAATTTGGAATCAGGTGCATAAGAAATCCTATTATCTGTTGTTTCATGCTTAGCTCCGGAGCAAATGAATCAAAAGCAAATACACCGAGAAACAGAATTGCTGAAATACACAGGATACGTGGTATCCAGTGAATAATTTTAATTTTAATTTTTGTTTTCATAATTTTTTGTTTTTAATTGTTAAACATTTTTTCGGTTTGATGATGTAAAGATACTACTGCCTTCAGGCCATTCAAAACGGATAACCACTATGGCAGTTTTTGGATTTGCATTTTCTGAAAAAATTGAAAGGATGAATTACGAACAGAAAAGAAATTTGCATTTTTTGCAAATTATCCGGAATTATTATTGTATATTGCATAAAAATACTCTGTCATTTAAGGCTTTACCCCATATTTTTATGCAAAAGGAAAATACAAGCAATCAGCAAAAATTCATCGACCGTATAAAAACAGCTCTTCCCAAAAACTATTCTCTTGTCAACGAACTGGCCGATCTGCTTGGTGTAAGCAATGACAGTGCATACAGGCGTATAAGAGGAGAAACTTCGTTTACAATTGACGAGATTATTAAAATATGCGAGCGCTATAAAATTTCTTTTGATTCATTTTGTACAAGTGAGACAGGTGTTGTAAACTTCAGTTACAATCGGTTTCTCAGCAACACAGAAAGTTTTAATGATTATATTACGGATCTGCTCAATGCATTGAAAAGAATATTAAGCGCAAAAGAAAAAGAAATTATTTATGCGGCGGCGGATATTCCCATTTTTCACCAGTTTAAATTCCAGGAATTAGGCATTTTCAAAATGTTTTACTGGATGAAGTCCACTCTTAATGTGCCGGAACTTGAAGATAAAAAATACACCCCTTCTCTGGTAGATAAAGACCTGATAGAAAAAGGCAAACAGATATTTGAGGTCTATTCCAAAATACCAAGCATTGAGATATGGAGCGACCTTACAATCATCAGCACCTTAAAACAGATTGACTACTATTATGAATCAGGATTATTTACGACAAAGGATGATGCAGTTAATCTGTGTGATGCACTGATTATATTACTTGAAAACATACAACAGGAGACAGAGCATTCCACAAAAGCTTCCGTTGCAGGATATGAAAATAATTATTACGTATATAACAGTGATGTAGATATAGGAAACAACTGTATCCTTGTGAAAACAGACGGCATAAAAACCGTTTTCCTGCGTAATTACACTTTTAACAGCATGTTTACCACAAATGCCGCTTTTTGTGATGAAACCGAACTGTGGCTGAAAGGATTTATAAAGAAATCAACATTAATAAGCGGTGTCTCAGAGAAACACCGCTTCAGATTTTTTAATAATGCCAGGGAAAAAGTTATCGCACTTAAAGAAAAGATAAAAGGACAATAAATATCTATAATATCTTCTTCTCTCTTCTATCCACAAATAACAGGCTTGTTGATCTTACCTATAAAAAGAATTGTGCCTGTGCTTTTTTCAACTATTGCGGCAACAAATGGCCTGTTCACAGAGAATATATTTTCAAAAGCACTGGTAGTACCAAATTCTATAGAAGTAACCGCAGCAGCTTCTGTCCCCTGCTCATTAACTTCTATATAAGTTTTTTGTTTAACATTTGAAATAAATAAGCCTGCTACCGGATTTATTTTTGAAAAGTCAGCGTCAGAACTAAAAGCAATACCCATACCCATATCTGTTAAAATGTCGTTCAGTGTTTTTTCATATCTGAATTTGAATTTAGGTATATATATATACATGCTGTCTGTTATTGCATGAAAATTTTCCATACATAAATCCCAGCTGTCATTATCCAGATAATTGATCACATCATTGACTTTGTTATTTTCATTCGGGAGTAATATAATCATGCTGTATTTTTCATTTCCGTATGGTAATTCCAGGGCACTGAACACATCATTGGAATAATAATTATAAATCCCTTTCTGGATCATCATTGATACAGGAGCCGTATTTCCGTTTTCCATAAAAAAATCGCTTTCAAACGTTTTATCCTCATCAAATTCATATTTCCAAATACCTTTGAAATAAACAGCATTAATAAGATACATAACTGCATCAGGAGGAATGCCATCAATAATTTCTGTTATTTTATCATTTGTTTTTTGTGCAACCCAGTTATTTATTATGTCCTTGCTGTCAGGATCGTTAAAATCAAGAGGCGTTACCTCAGCATTATAATAATCAGTATTTACATTTAAGAAATCAGGAATAATATAAAAAGTATTTCTATACCATATTGAATTGGCAATATTTGTTGTAATATCCGGACCTGAGGCCGACAATAACTCCATCAGTGCTTTATATGAATTGTTTATTTCATCAACACTAAGGCCGTTCAGTTTAAGAGTCTGCCCCATGGCCTCTTTTGTAGTGCCGTCAGCACCATTATAAGCCATTGCAAGAGCTATTGATGCGCTCACCGGAGAAATCAGGATATTGGTATCATTACCACTTTCACTGTCATTTACTTTTTTGAAAAATTCAAACCCGAAGGCATTTGTTGAATTAATCAATGATTTTTTAATATTGCCTATATCGGTTATGTTTTTACCTGTACCGGGTGAAGGCACTTTTTCGCAGGAAACTGCCAGAAATGCTATTCCTATGATAACACTCCATATGATTTTTATTGTTTTCATAATCTTTAGTTTTTAAATTAATAACTCGTTTTTAATTAGTAGATGATTTGAATTAAAAAAGGTTGCGTTAAATATTAATTTTTCAACAATAATTTCGTTTTTTATGTCAATTACCCAGTTTGTACTTGTCAACAGGAGGTTGCCCTGAAATGTGATTTTTGCAGCGATAAATCACTTCATAATCCTGTAATTGCGCGCAAATAGATTCAACAGGCCCCCATGCATAATTGCACGTTCCGATTTTATTACCGTCTTCGTCATATACTATGGTCCCTGCGTCATAAGCATTAAGGCATGCAGTATAAACAACCTCACCGTTGTATTTGCATTCATCAATCTCTCCGTTTTTATATTCCCTGTACATTTTTTTAAGTGTTGACCTGTTGTCAACATTATCCTTTTTGCAACTCACAATGGTTATAACTGTAATAATTGCCAAAAACAAAATTTTTTTCATATCCTTTTCTTTAAATGAAATGATTAATAATTTATTATTTGTTATTCCACAATAATCTTACTTTTCAGTACATTATCTTTATTGTCATTTATAAAAATGAAATACATACCCGGAATCATATCAGATGTGTTAAGGATATATGTATTGTCATTAATAATATCCCTTTTCACAACCTGACCCTGTATGTCAAGAACTTTTATTTCATTATACCTGTTTTGTTCATCCGATATGGTAATTGTTGCAGAAGTTGATGAAGGGTTTGGATATATTCTAACTGTATTTTCATCGTCTTTGATTTCCTTAACGGATGTATTGCCAAAATAACAAACACCATAATCAGGATTCTGATATATCGTATTGCCATTTTCTTTTACACATAATAAAGATGGATACCAGTCGAAAATCATCATACAATAGCCATATCCATCAGCTACAAAAAACGGATAGCCTGTGTTTCCTATACTTTCAATAATATTGCCGTTTATTATTTTACAATTTGCCCCATTTATCCAGACATAATCAATACTATCAACAGTTGTATAAAGAGAATCTCCTGTCTGATCATCTTTACATCCATTATAAAATGAATCACCCTGCATTAAGGAAAAATCATATAAGAGCCTTTCATATCCATCATTACAGTATTCATAAACACGTCTGGTATTAACATCTTCTCTTATATAACCTTCTTCATTTTTAGTCCAGTTTGTAAATGTTGAGTCAAGTGTAGTGTAAATAAATTTATAATTCTTACTATTTATTATTGTATCTCCTTCAAGTTTATAGTAAACGGTAGAATTCCACCATGAGCTAATCCCTACAACCCATATTTTTTCATCAAAAACATTGATAAAAGGATGGTAAGCAAAAATATTAGTATTGACATAACAACTTCCTTGATTAGAATTCTGATATATCATATTATCATTTTCTTTTACACATATCAGGTATGACCACGGACCATTAACAATAGAATAGTTAATAAGATTAACAAACGGTGCAAAGGGAGCTGTTAAACTTCCCAAACCTTCAATCCATACTTCATTAAAAACACCATCATTGAATAATGTATCAAAAATTATTCTTTTTCTGTATACACCATGTATCAGAACTGAATCGACAGTTTTGACAAATGCATATAAAGAATCGCCACCTGTCTCATAATCAGGAGTTCCTGTATAAAATGAATCTCCCGGCATCAATGAAAAATCATATAAAAGTACTTCACTGCTGTCATTATATGTATAAACACGTTTGTTATCTATATCTTCTCTGATAAAAGAGTACTCATCTTTGTCCCAGTTCATCATTGACGGTTCATAACAATGATATATAAATTTATAGTCTTTACCATCTATAACAGTATCCCCGTCAAGTTTGGTAAAATCTGTTGCATAACCATACCACCCATTGCCGTTAACAATTGACCATATTTTATTATCACTGATGAAAGGATAATAAGTCTGTGATTTTATGCTGAATACAGCACACATTATCACTGCTGTCAATAAAAGTTGTTTTGTTTTCATGATTTAAAAAATTTAAGGTTAATAATCCGGTTTTATTTAATAGATGCCCGGGGTCAAAAAAGGTTGCGTCAGGGAATAAAAAAATTATTTTAACTTTGATGCAACCATTTTTTTGTTTATCTTGTCTTAATATTTAGAAGGCATTTATGCTTGACTTTTTGCTAAATAAAGAAAAGCACCTCGTGACAGGGTGTTTGAAAGGGGATTTAAAGTGCCAGGAGCAGTTGTACAAGCAATTTGCCTCAAAGATGTTAAATGTATGTTATCGTTTTACAAAAAACAAAATGGAAGCTGAAGATGTTTTACAGGAAGGTTTTATTCAGGTCTTTAACAACCTGGGTACTTACAAGTTCGAAGGCTCGCTTGAGGGGTGGGTAAGACGTATTATGACACGTACAGCTATCAATTTTTATCATAAAAACAAGAAATATTCCCAGAGTGAAGAGATTGATAGTACAGGCGAATATGAAGGCAATATAAGGGAATATGAAATAAACGACGAAGATGCTGTCGACAAATTATCACATAACGAAATAATAAAATTAGTAGATGAACTCCCGGAAGGATACAGGATGGTTTTTAACCTTTATTCAATGGGCTACACTCATAAAGAAATAGGAGAAGAACTCAATATATCAGAAAATACTTCAAAATCACAATTTTCAAGAGCAAGAAAGATCTTGCAGGACAAAATTTTAAAATTAAATGAAGTAATTATATGAGTAAAAAAGACCGATTGATAGAAAAGTACAACGAGGCTATAGATAACCTGAATCTGCAGCCGTCGGATAATGCCTGGGCAAATATACGCTCCGCAATTAAAGACAGCGGAACTCCCAGGATAGGAGGCTTTTTTTCCAATAATTTATCGTACTTTACAACAATTGCTGTCGTTTCAGTATTTACAGGTGCATTTTTCATATATAATAACCTGAATAAAAAATCAATCACCCCTAAAACAACTTCTGCTACTCATATTAATAAAATAAAAGACTCAAAAGATAATACCGGAAACGTACCTGTTGCTGCTAAAACGGAAAGCAAAAATGAAATAACAAATTACAATACGGGAAATAATAACACCAATAATATAAATCCTGTTAAAAAATCAAACATTATTATAAATAACAATAAAGAAAAGTCCACAGATAATAATGTTAAAAATATTACTGCTGTAACTAAAATAAAAGAACAAAATACTGCAGACAAATCTGAAAAAACCACCACAAAGAATAAAGTAAATAAAAATATCTTCTTTGCTGAAAAAACAGAAAACAAGACAAATGAACCGGAAAAAGTAAACGAATTCATTCCTGAATCAAAAGTTACTGAAAATAATCCCATTACCCCGGAAAATAATCAGCAAACAGATAATACACCTGTTGAAAATATTACTACTGCTGATACAAACATCACAATACCGGATATCAACCAGAAACCACAAGACAACACTGCCGGGAATATAACAACTAACACTACACAGAATGAATCAGCAAATATAAGCCGTTCAAAACTTTATTATGGCCTCCATTACACAAAAGATTTCATTTATAACCTTTCTGACACTAACAAAACAACTGCAGGAAATATACTTGGAATCACTGCAAATTATACTTACTCAAAATTTGTTTTCCAGTTAGGCATCGGATTATTCAGATCAAAGGAAAATATTAACAACACTATAAAATATATGTCAAACGACCTGATCGGCTCATATTTTGATGTCGATTCCGTTTCTTACCCTTGGGATTCAACAACTAATTACTACGGTTCTGTTAAAAATGTTTACGATTCTGTTGAACACACAACCAATGAGGTTACAGAAAACAGTTTCACTTATCTGAGTATTCCTTTTACTGCCGGTTACAAAAAATATTTTGGCAGCAGGTTTTTCCTCACGGCAAGGGCAGGTTTTAACCTGAATATCTTACTTGATAAAGCAGAACCCGAAATTACAGGAAATGCCGAATGGCTGATATTAAATGTTGAAAAGGAAAATTCAAATCTGGTAAAGACCAACTGGCAATTGATGGCTTCGGCAGAATTGGGATATCAGATAAATCCTATTATAAGTTTCGCATTAGAGCCTACATTTAAGTATTACCTCAAATCCTTTTATTCAGACAGCAATATCAGTAAAAAGCCTTATTCATTGGGTGTCAGGGCTAGTGTTTACCTGACATTCTGATACAAAATTCCATGTGTAGGAATTAAAACAGAATTATATGAACAAAAAAAATATTTCATACAACCTTTTTCATCTTAACCTTGTCTTACCATTAAAATAAAAATCTATTGTTTAACCAAAAAAAGGAGAAAATTATGAAAACAAAAAAAACACTCAGATTGAAAAAATCAATTAAGTTAATGATTGCCGGTGTTGCGCTTATTTTTAACACTGGGTTAACGTGGTCTCAGTGCAGCGTAGATGTCGGGCAGGACATTAGTATATGTCAGGGCAATGCTTTTATTTTAACAGCCCTACCGGGAGATTCTGCCACAGGAACTTACCTTTGGAGTACTGCCCAAACAACTCAGGATATACTGGTAAATCCGAATGTAACAACAACATATACAGTTACATTTACAGACCTGAGTGCCTGCAGTGCAACAGATGAAGTTGTTGTTATTGTCAGCGCATTACCCACAGCAAATGCAGGGGCAGATTTAACAACATGCGGCGGTTACAGCGTAACACTGACAGCTACTGGAGGAATAACTTATCAGTGGGGTGACTCCATGCAAATTTCTCAGTCAATAGTGGTCAGCCCTAATGTTACAACAACTTATTATGTAACAGTTACAGAAGCAAACGGCTGTATTGATGATGACGCGGTTGTTGTAACTATACTCCCTGGTGTAACAGCTAATGCAGGAGCAGATCAATATATATGTGTCAGCGAAACAGCAACATTAACAGCAAGCGGCGGTACCACATATTTATGGAGTACAGCACAGACCACGTCTTCCATCACTGTTAATCCTACTGAGACAACGGTATATACAGTAACAGTAACCAGCGGCAACGGCTGTACTGATAAAGATGAAGTTACTGTAATACTGGCAGATCAGATAATAGTTAATGCAGGAGAAGACATGACTATCTGTAATGGCGAATCAACATGGCTCCAGGTAGGAGACTCCATGTCACAGTTACAATTCATATGGAATACCGGAGCAACTACCTATGCTATTTTCGCAACTCCAGTAACAACTACTACATATACAGTCACAGCTACAGATGGCTGTTCCACTGCTTCTGATGAAATAGTAATTACTGTTGAAAACATATGTTGTCATGCTAATTTCGGGTATCAGCACAGCGGAATACTGGAATTCACCTTTAGCGGCCCTCAGACAGGGAATCAGAATACATATTCATGGAATTTCGGAGACGGAGGCAATTCTGCGGAATTGAGCCCCATCCATACTTATAATACAGACGGATTTTATAATGTATGCCTGAATGTTTACAATATTGATCTCGGAGATACATTATGCAGCGATTCCTATTGTATATGGATTGGCGCTTTCGAAGATTCTTTATTTAATGATTGTGAAGCTTCATTTGCTTATGACATTATAGGTAATTATGAATATCAGTTCTATAATACATCATTTTATTCAGATAGTCTTAACAATGAATATTTCTGGGACTTTGGCGATGGCAGTAACTCAAACGAGGAAAATCCTGTTCATGTTTTCGCTAATGACGGAGTATATGAAGTATGTCTTGGTATTGTATCCGGAATAGATTCATGCACTGATTATTACTGTGAAAATATCTTTGTCGGAAATATAATTCCAAATGATTCAATAAATTATTCTCTGGATACATGTGTGGAAGATGCTATTGACACATTCTTCGTCCAACAGGTAATAACAAACCAGACAACTGAAGTAATAATTATTTGGGCAATAGTGCAGGAAAATGACAGTATCACTTATCTTTTTGCAGAATATCACATAGACAGTGCAGGGGTATACTATATTACATTAACCATCAACTGTGCTAAATATACTTATGTATGCGGAAAACTTATTTCTATTGATCAGGAAGACATTACAACCGGAATTAAGTATATAAAACAAACTGAAAAATATGTTAGTGTATATCCGAATCCTGCTACAGATAACCTGAATATTGATATAACAACCGAAAAAAGCTCAAATC
The DNA here is from genome assembly GCA_964606705.1 of uncultured Bacteroidales bacterium. GTDB lineage: Bacteria > Bacteroidota > Bacteroidia > Bacteroidales > CAZSJF01 > CAZSJF01. The sequence continues at coordinate 10,290 of CAZSJF010000003.1, read as the reverse complement.
CGGAAGTACAGATACTGAATTCATTCGGACAGGTTGTATACAGCGAAATATATACTATCAACAGCGGACAAAACACTGTAAAAATGAATATCAGTGAATTGCCAAGTGGAATATATTTTGTAAGAGCTACATTTGGCAACGAATCTATCATCAAGAAGTTTGTAAAATAGTTTCCATTAATTTAACTTAGTTCGTAAGGACAGTGTGGATTTTACCATGCTGTCCTTTTTTTTTATAAAAAATTTAACAATTGCACGAAAAATAATCAATAAAAATAAATCCCATGCAACCATTTTCATTTTGATCTTGTCTTATTGAAAAGAACAGATAAATTATTGTTCAACTAAAATTTTTCAAATCATGAAAACAAAAGAATTAAAAAGGCAAAAGTCAATAAAATTAATGATTGCAGATATTATGGCCATATTTAATACCAGCTATTTTTTTCCCATGCAACCATTTTCATTTTCATCTTGTCTTATTAATAAAAGAGAAAAAGTAATTAAAAAATTGTTTAACTAAAAAAAATTAAAATTATGAAAACAAAAAAAACCCTCAAATTGAAAAAAGCCGTCAGATTTATGATTGCAGGTATTACATTTTTAATGTTTAATACCGGATTTACATGGTCACAATGTACTGTTAATGCAGGAGAAGACCAGACTATTTGTAATGGTGAGTCAACTTGGCTGCAGGTAACAGACTCAATGGCGCCATTACAATATCAATGGAATACCGGAGAAACCACATATAATATTCTAGCAACTCCAACAACAACCACTACATATACAGTTACAGCAACTGATGGTGGTTCCACCGCCTCTGATGATGTTGTTGTTACTGTTGAAAATGTATGTTGTCATGCCAATTTCGATTATAACCACACAGGGATTTCGGAATACACATTTTATGGCCCGCAGAATGGAAGCCAGAACACATATTCATGGGATTTCGGTGATGGCAGCAATTCTTCAGAAACAAATCCTGTTCATATTTATAACACAAATGGATTTTATAATGTATGCCTGAATGTTTACAACATTGACCTTGGAGATACATTATGCAGCGACTCCTATTGTACATGGATTAGTGTTTATGAAAATGAAGATTCTTTATTTAATTGTGAAGCTTCATTTATTTATGATATTATAGGTAATTATGAATATCAATTCTATAATACATCATTTTATTCAGATAGTCTTGATAATTTTTATTCCTGGGACTTCGGTGACGGCAGTAACTCGAACGAAGAGAATCCGATTCATTTCTTCAGCAATGACGGGGTATATGAAGTATGCCTTAGCATAGCATCCGGAATGGACACATGTTATGACACCTACTGTGAAAACATTTTTGTCGGCAACATAATCCTGAATGATACGCTGAATTATACTATAGATACATGTCTGGAAGGTGCTATTGACACATTTTTCATCCAGCAGGTAATAACAAACCAGACAAACGATATTACAGTTGTATGGTTAATAATGCAGGAAACTGACACCATTACATATACATATCTTTTTGCAACTTATCATATAGACATTGCAGGAGCATATTACGTTACATTAACAATCAATTGTAATAAATCTAACTATGTATTTGGAGGACTTATATATGTCAAGCAGGAAGATATTACAACCGGCATCAAATATATTGAACAAGCCGAAAGGTTTATCAATGTATATCCGAACCCTGCAACAGATAATCTGAATATTGATATAACAACCGAAAGAAGTTCAAATTCAGAAGTACAGATACTGAATTTATTCGGTCAGGTTGTATTCAGTGAAATATACTCTGTTAACAGCGGACAAAACACTGTAAAAATGAATATCAGTGAATTGCCAAGTGGAATATATTTTGTAAGAGCTACATTTGGCAACGAATCTATCATCAAGAAGTTTGTAAAATAGTTTCCATTAATTTAACTTAGTTCGTAAGGACAGTGTGGATTTTACCATGCTGTCCTTTTTAGATTAAAAATCAAAATTTTAATTGTAAAATGAATGATAAAATTTATAACTTTACCCGATAATTTATCCGACATATGAAAGAAGCTCTCAAAAGAAACCGGACAATCAAATTACTGCTATTTATATTTTTCATGTTAAATGCAGGCATAGCATGGTCACAGTGCAACGTTACTATATTTTCATCTTACGATTCCCTTGGTGACCCCATTTGCCCGGGACAGGAAGTTTTTCTGAATGCTGTTACAGATTCAACACAATATCCAATAGATTATAAATGGAGTACTGATACAACAATATTAGATTCTAATACTATATCTGTATATCCAACAGTAACGACAACATATACAGTTACAATTACAGATAATAATAGTTGTACTGCCAGTGATATAATCATTATATACGTAAATCCCATGCCAACAGCCGATGCAGGGGGTGACACGTCAACATGCAAAAGCATGGACATAATACTTACAGCCTCAGGAGGAACAGAATATTCATGGAGCACAGGGGATACGACGGCATCCATCACCGTATCACCGGCAACAGATACATCATTTATTGTAACGGTAACAGAAAATATATGTTTAAATTCAGATGAAGATACTATCTTCGTATATGTATATCCACCGCCAACTGCTAATGCAGGATTAGACCAAACAATCTGCAACTGGGATACAATTACCCTCACCGCTTCAGGCGGCGAAACATACTTATGGAATACACAAGATACAACCGAGTATATTAATGTATATCCTGATGTTACAACTACCTATACCGTAACAGTAACAGACATAAATGGCTGCACCGATTATGATGAGATAGTCGTTGCAACCACATATAACTGCTGGATTCTTTTAGGCGGACAGGTATTCGCCGACCTGTTCCCTATTGACTACGGGAAAGCATACCTTTACAGGAGTGATATAGAAACTGAGCCTCTTGACAGTTTTATTATTGACACTTTAGGATATTTTTATTTCTTCAATATAATGGAAGCTTATTATAAAGTTAAAGTAATATTAACTGAAAACTCCATTCATTACGGTGAATACTCTCCTACCTTTTTCGGAAATGTTCCGGACTGGGGTAATGCAACGTCTATATACCTTCAAAGCAACAAATATGATGCTGACATCATCATGCTCCCTAACAATTCTATAAATGACAACCATTTAAAAAGTTCCATTATAAGTGATCTTTATCCAAACCCGGTGGATCAGGAACTGCATATAGATATCAACCTGCTGAAACCGGAAAAACTGGCATTTATTGTTTATGATATTGTCGGGCAAAAAATAAGCGAACAAATATCCGATTTCCCTTCAGGAAAGCACACCATAATATTACCTGTGAATACTTTACCACAAGGTGTTTACTCTTTAAATATTACATCACCTGAAGAAAATTTAATGTATAACAGGAAATTCGTAAGATTATACCATTAAAAAACTGCATATTGTACTTGGGACACTACGCTTGAGGATACTGAGCGGAGCCTGCCCGCCGTACAAAGTACTTTGGCAGGCGTGGCCGAAGTATCGAAGTGCCCCAATACGTAGTGCCCCTATTTTATTTCAGCCACAAAACAAAACCAACTATTTATAGCTATTGATTAGTATTATTTTTTAAGTTAATTTTGCATTGAAATAAAAAATTGACCTATGAAAAAACTTAAATTATTGCTATGTATTATCTTCCTGACGTGTAATTTTATTACATGGGGACAGTCTCAGGAACCACTGGCACTATGCCAGGTAAATCTAGGTCCGGATACATCTGTCTGCCTTAACGACACAATAACATTAATCGCAAATGGCGGGGCATTTGTGTTGTATTACCAATGGAGTACATCCGCAACAACACCGACAATAACTGTCAGCCCCACAATCACTACAACTTATTCGGTAACCATAACCACTGAATCTTCTTGCACAGCAAGTGATGAAGTTGTTGTTACCGTTAATTCTTTACCAACTGCCGAGGCAGGAAGCGAACAGACAATTTGTAAAAATCCTTCATGTAATGCATTCTTAATGGCAAGTGGTGCCGGTGTTGACGGCACTTATCTGTGGAATACAGGAGAATCAAATTCAGCAATAATGGTAAAACCATCTACATCTGCAATCTATACAGTAACAGCAACAGACAATAAAGGCTGCTCGGATGATGATTTTGTTTTTGTAACTGTTATTAATAATGACGCTGATCTGGGTCCTGACACTACAATATGTTCAGGGAATTCAATTATTTTGACGGCAGGGGACGTAGGCTGCAGTTATTCATGGAATACAGGAGCTACTACATATCAGATAACAGAAACACCTACTGCAACTACAACATATTCAGTAACTGTTCAACTTATGGGCCATACAGACAGTGATAATATTGTTGTTACTGTTGACACCTGTACAAGTATTCCTGATAATAAAGACACGTATTTTTCCATATACCCGAATCCATCTGGCGGTATAATTAATGTATTTACAGACAAAGATGCTGATCTGGAAATATTCAACACCGAAGGAAAAATCATTTTCAGGGAAAGGTTAACAGGAAATAATCAAAGGCAGATAGATATAAGCAGTTATCCCAAAGGAATGTATTTCTTAAAATTTACTGACAGAGATAATATAAAGATTGAAAAAGTCCTGATTGAATGATGCCAAAATCTTATAAACCTGATTTCATTAACATCTAATTAATACTGATTCTCCTGGAAAAAATTCCGTTTTCATTCATTAATCTGACAAAATAAATGCCAGATGGAATATCACTCATATCTACTTCTGTTCTCATGCTGTTAATCTGCATTTGTTTTATCTGCTGTCCTGTGGTATTGAATATACTTACAACAGTATTTTTTATATCACTGTTCCCACAATCAATCACCAATTTTTTATTAAAAGAGTATACATTAAACTCATTGCCGGCAGAATATTTGTTTATTCCGGCACTGCCAGTCTGTCCTGCCATTATCATTTCATCGGGAATACTGTTATATGCATAATCTTTAATCGTTGCACTAGTAGCATCAGGGGTAACATTTAATCTTGCCCAGCCATAATGCAGATCAGAATCAATTACAAATTTAAATCCAATATACTTATCTGAAAGACTTTTCCAATGGCCAATATCCAAAGGTGCTGAATTATATATGCCATGAGCATTCAAACCACCGAATGCACCCCACATAGGTTGATTATTATCAATTGTATCTCCCTGATTCAATGCAAGAGCCGCATTTACACTATAACTATAATAACCAAACTGGATTTTATCAATCAGCAATTTATTTGCATTGCTTTGGTAAGCATATACAGCAACCCCATCCATTGAATAAGAACTACTGCCATTCTGAGTAATTCGAAAATCTTCAGTGCCGTCATTATTCAAATCCAGTAAATAAGAAGAGTTTGAGATATTGACATCAGGGTCTATGTCTGTATAAATGATCTGTGCATTTGCCACCGGGGTGAAAGCTGCAAGTCCCGCAGCTACTGATGAATATGATTTCAGCCTGTTCTTAAAATCATTTGATTTACTATTGTCCGATTTTTTCATATCATGTAAAAATAATCAAAAAACCTTTCAATTGATATTTATTTTTCTGGAAAAAGTACCATTTTCATTCATTAACCTTACAAAATAGATACCAGCCGGAGTATCATTCATTTCTATTTCCGTTCTCCTGCTGTTAATCTGCAATTGTTTCACCTGTTGCCCTGCAGTATTGAATATACTTAAGGTGGCATTTTTCATATCTCTGTTTCCGCAATCAACAACCATTTTTTTGTTAAAAGAGTAAACATCAAATTCATTGCCGGCAGGTATATTATTTATTCCTACTACAGTTTGTCCTGCCAATATCATTTCATCGGCAACAGTGTTGTATGCATAGTCTTTTATAGTTGCAACGGTAGCTTCTGTATTAACAGATAATCTTGCCCAGCCATAATGCCAAGTGGAACTAATATCAAATTTAAATCCGAGATATTTATCTGAAACACCTCCCCAATGCCCGATATTGGCAGGGGCTGAATTGTATGTACCGGCAGCTTGTAAAACGCAATAAGTTTTCCATATTACCTGGTCGTTGTCAATCGTATCACCCTGGTTTAATGCAAGCGCGAAATTTCCAACCGATGTACCAAATGGCAAATAATCAACTAAAACTTTATTATCACCAATAGAATCAAATAATGCTAATTCTTCTAGAGAAGCCACCGGCGATGTTTCTTCTTTAAACAATTGCATTATTCCAAAATCTTTAATACCATCATTATTCAAATCCAATAAATAGGTAGAATCTATTTCAGTAATACTGGTATCCGGCTCTATGTCTGTGTAAACTATCTGCGCATTTGCCATTGGTGTAAGAGCTACAAGCCCGCCAGTTATTGCTGAATATGCTTTTATCTTCCTTTTTAAATCTATTGATTTTTTGGCATTTGTTTTACTCATATTTTCTTTATAATTTATTCTTTACATTGTTGCAAAAGTAATCAATTAATACTGATTTTCCTGGAAAAAGTACCGTTCTCATTCATCAACCTCACAAGATAAATGCCAGATGTAATATCGTTCATATCTATTTCAGTCCTCTTATTATTGATCTGTATCTGCTTTACTTCCTGACCCGTGGTATTGAATATGCTTATTACTGTATTTTTCACATTTTCGTTTTCGCATTCAACAACAAGTTTTTTATTAAAAGAGTATACATTAAATTCATTATCGGCAGAATGATTATTTAACCCAACAATAGTTTGCCCGGCCAATATAAAACTATTTATACTATCGGGATCGCTGTTATAAGCATAGTCCTTTATGGTTGCGAAAGAAGCGCCCGCATTAACAGATAATCTGGCCCAGCCATAATGCACATTAGAACCAATGTGAAACCTGAATCCTATATATTTATCTGAAACTCCCCGCCAGTGGCCAAGATCAAGAGGCAATGACTCGTGCGTCCCCTGAGCATTCAACATACCATGTGAATCCCATATAGTTTGATTATTATCAATTGTGTCACCTTGATTCAATGCAAGTACTAAATTAAAATATGATGTACCAAAAGGGAATAAATCAATCAAAAATTTATTATTATCATCATCGTAAAAATTTACCATTACTGCATCCATAGAATAAACAATGTCAGTGCCAACAAAATGATTTTGAAAAATATAAAACTCTTTATCGCCATCATTATTCAGATCCAGGAAATATGTGGACCCTAATATGTTAACATCAGGATCTAAATCTGTATAAACTATCTGCGCACCTGCTATTGGTGCAAAAGCTGCAAGCCCGCCAGCTACTGCCGAGTATGACTTTAACCTGTTTTTTAAATCATTTGATTTTTTATTACCTGATTTCATAATTTATATGATTTATAATTTTAACAGCTATACAAAAATAATAAAAAAACATTACTATATATCTTTTGTATAAAAGTATTAAATTTGCACAAGATTAAAACCACATAGCATAATTCTCATTTAAAAATCTTAAACACAAAATTTATGCGAATATTTTTTTTAAGCACACTGTTATTGTTTAATACAATTATTTATTCCCAGAGTTACGATATTGACAAGGTGAATTTATTTATAAAGATTGTGAACAGCAATAATGAACCTGTTCTTTACACTGAGATCGACTTAACGGCAAAAGATGATGCATCGCAGCTTAAAGGGGTTTCAGATAACAAAGGAAAAGTTTCATTTGTCGTAAAACCCGGTAAAACCTATACTGTTAATTTCAGCGATAAGCCAAACCATTCTGAGATAGTTATTCCTTCGAAATATTCAGGCGCCGTAGTGAAAACAATAAAATATGACCCGTCTGCAAACAGCAATATAAGTGCTCCTGATACTATTAAACAGAATTATTCCTCATCTGCAGAGCCATCCGGATCAGAAATATCCGTCGAGCTTGCAGTATTTAACGATAAAAACCTGCCTTTAAAAAATTACCCTATAAGGCTGTTATGCAAAAAAATAAACAAAGTTTATGTTTCCGCAACAAATGAAAAAGGTAAGGTTTATTTTATTGTACCTTTCAACAATAATTATTCTGTCGGTTTTGACGACATTGAAAATTTCTTTCCTATTAATACTTTATATATGAGTCCCGGCCTCAGTCTTTCCGCAGGATTAAGCTATACGCCGACAATTGTCAGTGAGACAATAAAAAACGATACTATCCGCCAGGTTTTGCCCGAAAATGCAGGCCCGACATCTGCAAGGACTTTCATACATATTCTCGTATCCGACCTGGAAAGCAAACCGCTGCTGAACGAAAAAGTTTATCTTAATGTAATGGGCGAAAATACAGTCTATACTGCAATGACAAACGAAAATGGCGTAGCGGCATTTCTTGTTCCCAAAAAGAAAAAATACAATATCCATTTTCAGTATGAACGCGATGCAGATGTTCTTGATTATACAAAAACCGATTATGCCAGCCTGCACACAACTGAGGTGGAATACCAGTATATGGGCTCGGAAAAAATAGAGAACCATTACAGAACGGCTAAAAGGGATATGAAAGGATTTAAAACGGAATTTATGGAAGTATCTATAAAACGAATAGGTTTTGATGAAAAGAAAATAAAAAGAAAAAACAATGGTTTTGAAATAGATTTTGACAGCAGCGGAGTAACAAATTCTCCCGCTATATATAAAAACAAATTATTCATGAGTGACGAATATTACTCACCTGATTTCTACGGCTTCGATTCCAAGACAGGCAAAAATTTATGGGGTGTGGAATTAGCTGAGAACGGAGCTTCTTCGGCTGTATGCGATTCGGATGTCGTACTTGTAAATACCGAGTCCTGTACTTTATATGCGATAGATATAAATTCCGGAAACTTACTGTGGTCAAAATGGCTCGGCCCTTATATTTATTCAACACCATCGGTTGCAAACGGAAAAGTATTTGCTGTTTATCCCAACGATCTTGTTGTTTATACACCAGATAATAAATCGGGAAATAAATTTGTGCTTATATCATTTGACCTGAAAACAGGTAAAATATTATGGCAGAACTGGATTGACACCGAAGTTCTGGCATGTCCGGTAATCGCCTCCGGAAAAGTCTACCTTACCACAATGTCGGGAAGACTGTATCAGTTTGATGAAAAATCAGGTGATATGCTGAACTTAGCAGATGCAGCTTATGCTCTGACACCGCCCACTGTTGCAGAAGGTAAGATTTTTGTGATTGTAAAGAAGAAACCTGACAGCATGGAAAAAGTTATGGCAATATATGATGATAAGAAACTGAAATTAATAAAGCAGGTCCCTGAAATTTCAGGCAAAATATTATATGAAAAAATATCAGGCGAGTCGGCAAGCGTAACCATGAAATTCAATGACAGCCGCCCCGTTTATTACAGCGGTAAAAATTATAACATTATCGGAAACCGCCTTATCTGTTCAAGCCCTGCAGACGGCTCTATTATATGGTCTGACATGCTTAACGGGGAATATGATGAAACAACAGTAATGCCGGTAATTGCAGGAGGTAAATTAATAGTTGCAGCACCAAACGGCGAAATACAGATTTATAACCCTTCAGACGGAAAACTAATAAAATCTTTCCCCACCGATGCTGATTTCTGCACAGAACCTGTTGTCAGTGACGGATGGATATACGTGGGTAATAATAACGGAAAACTTATATCAATAAATACTCTTGATAAAACCATTACAGGCTGGACAATGTGGGGGTTAAATGCTTCGCATAATACCATTGTGGAATAGTTTTCATAACCCCAGGTACCGGGAAAATTACTTCTTATTAAATTTTATCAATCCGACAATACTAAAAAATATTCCTCCCACCAGTCCTCCCCACCAGTAATATCTCTCTTCGTAGTAATAGTTGCCGAATGATATTCCCCATGTTGTGATGGATACTAACAACATCACCAGCCCGAGAACAAGGAATGCAACAGCTCCTTTGTTTTTCTTATGTTGAACTTCGGTATTACATAAATCATAGGCTTCAGTAATATCATTAACATGAAATCCCTTCATGGATAATGAATCAATGATTTCATTTCTGGTCTTTCCTAATTCCAGTTGACCTCTGATGATTTTGCAAAGCTGGTTTTTTATTTCTTCTGTCAAAGTCAATTAATGTTTTTGTTAAGTAAGATGTCAACTAATTTATTTCTTTCGTCACCATCAAATTGTTTTCCGAACATTTTCTGCCCTTTGAAAATGCAAAAGTGAAGGACTTGACCGTTTTTTAATCCCATTTCAAATCTTGGCATCAAAAAACCACACCAAACACACCCAACACA
>CAZSJF010000002.1:32393-40819 GCA_964606705.1 uncultured Bacteroidales bacterium | reverse complement strand
TATTTATTAGTGATAATTATGGTAATAACCATAAGTTTGCAGGGCATGTTACTCTGATAAGATAGTTTTTTATTTTCCCTACACAGGATTGTTTTGATACATATAATAAGGCTTTTATTGTTAATAAATCTGTGATTTATTTGCTTTTTATTAAATTTGCCGGTATCATCTTAATAGAAATTATGAAACATTTTTTTAGCAAAATTTTACTGATAGGTTTGATATTTCTGTCCGCTTCTTCATATTCCCAGCATAAGACTGTTAAAGATGCCATGAAAAAGCTGCAGGAAAAACAGGACTCGGCTGCTGCCCAGCAACAGGCAGAATACCTGAAAAGGCTCGAACATCATTATGATATTCAGGATAAGAAAACAAAAAAAATGATGAAAAAATCTATCCGGGAATCAAAAAGAGTAACCAATAACGAAAGAGAGCCTTTCTTTGAACGCTGGTTTAATAAACAGCAAAGAAAAAAAAGGAACAAAAGGGGCAAGGCATAACGATTGTATTTTAATACGAGTACGAGAAAGACTGCTCAAGAAAACTATATATAGATAATATTCTCATGTTTATTACAGAGCGTGAAATAAAATATTATGAACATTAATAAGCACTTAAAACGAGTTATAATAAAATAAATCAGTATGAATAAAATACCATTATACGTACGAATATTTTAACACTTAATTATGGATAAACAAGATAAAAAAAGTTTAAATAAAAAATCGTACACTAATAGAACTGACATTGAAAAAATTACTTCTAATTGGAGAAAAACTTTGCGTTTATTTGAAAGAGGAGAGTGGTCAACAGTAGTTATCCGATCTGTAACATCTATTGAACTTAGTGCTAATTTTGTAATAAGAAAAGAGCTTATTGAAAATCACAACCTCAAAAAAGAGTTTGTTGATATTCAATTAAAAAAAGCCAATGGTGTAAAAGGAAAATTTGATAAATTACTTTTGCCATTTTTTGAAGATACTCCATTTTATAAGGAATTAAAAGGATTAGAAAAAAAAGTTTCTAAAATTAATGAAGTAAGAAATGGTATTGTTCATAGTGGTCAATTTAAAATAAAAAAAACAGCCGAGCATATAATGAAAGAATGTCAGGAGATAATTCATATATTAGTTCGCAAATATGAGCCATCGTTTACATTAAAAGACTCCCCGACTTGGTCATAACTTGACAAAGTATAGATACATTCCGCCATTAATATTTTTTTCGTATTTGCCTCAAGCTCGGTGAAGGCTTGTGTGCAGGTTGGTGCAGATACAGGCTTCGTCGGGAATAAAATATTTAAATCCTTCCCCCCAACACACAAGCCTTTTTATAATGTTTTACCGTTCCTTTTGAATCAAAGACCTCGAAATAAATTATGTATATTCCTAATGCGGCTTTTTCCCTGTCTTCATTAATGCCGTCCCATGAGAATGTTCCTTCAGCAGTTCCTAAAAGTTCGTTTTTAACCAAGTATTTAATAAGTATTCCGTTCGCATTATATATTGTAACATTGGCAACATAACCGGGTTCGCTGAATTTATAGCCGATATTCACAACATCATTATAGCCGTCGTTGTCAGGAGAGAATATCTCCGGAGATATTGTAAGAGGGTCTTCGGTCTGTTCTGGTTCCGAATATTGAGAATTCTTATATGCAGGTGTTGCATAACCCACAGTTTCAGCGGCAGAATGCCAGTTTGCCGAATCCTGTGCCGGCCTGTCAGGATTTATTCTTTCCAGAGAAACGCCATCAACGCTGGTCAGCAGTGCAAAATGCATATTTTCCGTATAAGAAAATTTATCTATAATATTGTTGCTTTTATCTGTAATCGTCACTGTTCCTTCATCGATATTTAACGCAGGCATTGATGCTACTTCAATAAAACCTTCAGGATTACTTGTAAAATACTGCTCTTTCACTTTATCAGGAGAAGATGTAAGCACGCAGTATCCGCCGGGAAGAAGCAGGAAACTTTCGCTGCTGATCTCTTTCACGGAATCGGTTTCCGAGCTTTCATCATAAAAGAATAATTCTTTCAGGTCAATGATTTTGTCTGATTTGTTATAAAGTTCCACAAAGTCAACACCATCATCTTTAGGGTTGAACAGGACTTCATTTATTGCGATATCAGATACTTCGGGAATATAATAAACAAAAGTTTTTGCTGTCTGCACGACGGTATTATCCGACATATCTTTTATGCCGCTTGCTGTAAGCGTGTTTAATACTCCGTTTGCAAAAGCACTGGCAAAAGTTAAATGTACCATTGAAAGATCTATGCTGTCTGAGATTGCAGTAACAGGATTGCCGATGCCGTTGTTTACGGAATAATTTGAAAGCGTTTCAGCAGAGGTCTCTTCCAGATTTTCAGAGAAAGAAACATCAACTTGCGTCTGTGATTTTACGCTGACAGATAAAATCTCAGGAGGGACAGTGTCAATGATAACAGGCCCTGCATAAAAATTATCAAAATAAAATTTTGTACTGTTGCTGATCGTATATTTGCAGAATATCCCGAAATATGCCGTAGAAGTAAAAGTATTGTCGGCGGCAGTTCCTTCGGACTGATAATTTTCTCCTCCTGTGGGGTCGCTGAATAAACTCCAGTTCCCGGAATTATCCCTGAGCACTTTTATTCCTATCTCATTGGTTGAATTGCCTGTATATGCAACCGTCCCTTTTATTATTTCCGTAATATTTGTTCCCGACTGGCGGTATAATGCAATGCTGTCGTTTGTTCCGCCAACCTGTACAAAATAACCATTTAGGCTTCCTTCCAGGTCAGACTGGTCGGAAATCAGGTAAACCCTCGCATTGTTATTAGATGAAGTGTTAAATGATAACTTAATATAAAAATGCCATTCTGTGCTGTCGATTGAAGTGCTCGCAACGGAAAGACATGAAGTATCTGCTACAATTGAATTCAGCTGTAATTGTTTATAGGTATTGATTTTAAATTGACCGGTATCTCCATTCCACTGTGGATTGTTTGTAAAATCGCCATCTGAAAATGTTTCATTGATCTGGGCATTTACGAAAAGAGGTATTATTATGGAGAAAACCAGAAAATTTTTCAGCATTTCTCTTAACTTTTCAGCTATTTGATTTCCCATGTGGTACCTGTTTTAAGGAGGTCGTCCACATTTTTAACAGGAGAATTCTGCTTAGCAGTTTTTATTTGTTCTTCAACCAGGTCGTCATAAGTAGAGAACATTGCAGACCTTATCACTCCCAGTGCAACAGGGAAATGAGGTGGAGCCATCTTAGCAAGCATCGTATGGATTCCAGGGTCCTGATTGTATTGGTCATGAACAAGAATATCATTTTCGGTAATTCCGTTCTCCCCTATTTTGGCTATTTCAAGTCCTGTCCCTTTAAGAACGATTCCTTTATCTTTGTTTTTGCCGAAAATCATATGCTCCCCGTTCTTGAGGTGCAACTGGAAATCATCTTTTACCTCTTTGTCTGTAATTGTTTTATGAGCGCCGTCAGCATAAATAACGCAATTCTGAAGTATCTCCACTATTGATGTTCCGTCATGCTTTGCAGCTTCAAACATTACCTCTGTCATCATATTCGGATTTGTATCAACAACTCTTGCAAAAAATGTTCCCTGTGCTCCGAGAATAAGTTCCCCTGCATTAAAAGGATGTTCAATGGTTCCCTGCGGAGAAGTTTTCGTAATGGCACCCATCGGAGTTGTAGGTGAATACTGCCCTTTTGTCAAACCATAGATCTGGTTGTTGAACAGCATTATGTTGACGTCAATATTCCTGCGGATTATATGAATGAAGTGGTTTCCACCTATAGCCATAGAGTCCCCGTCACCTGTGGCGATCCAGACACTCAGGTGAGGATTTGATATTTTTACACCGGAGCCTATTGCCGCAGCCCTTCCATGAATGCCGTGAAATCCGTATGCATTAACATAGTACGGAAAGCGCGATGAACAGCCAATTCCGGATACCAAGCAGAAATTCTCTTTTTTGTAGCCGATCTTGGGAAATACTTTTTCCACAGAATTTAAGATGGCATGTGCGCCGCAGCCGGGGCACCATTTTACAATCTGGTCGCTGACAAAATCTTCTTTTGATAGCGGAACTCTTGACCGGTCAACTGTATAATTTTCTCGCATAACTTATTTCTCCTCTAAAAGTTGATTGAATTTTGTTTTCAGTTCTGATACAAAAAATGGCAACCCCTGTATTTTGTTATACTGGTAATATTTATATTCAGGGAAATTCATTTTTAAGTAGTTTACAAATTGCCCGAGATTTATTTCGCAGACAATAATTTTTTTGAATCTGCTCAATATGTCTTTTGTATTTTTTGGCAAAGGGTTAATATGTTTAAAATGAGCAAGGCTTACTTTTTTGCCTTCTTTCTGCATTTCGGTAACTGCAGAATAAGTTGCTCCATATGTTCCGCCCCAGCTTACAACCAGCAATTCACCGGAATCATCTCCTATCAGTGATTGTTCCGGAATATTTTCAGCTGCCAGCTGCACCTTTTTTTCTCTGAGTTCAGACATAAGCTGGTGGTTTAACGGGTCGGTAGAAACTGAACCGGTAATATTTTCTTTCTCCAGTCCGCCGATTCTATGCCTCAGCCCTTCCGTCCCCGGCAAAGCCCATTTTCTCACAAGTGTTTTTTCATCTCTTTTGTAAGGTTTAAAGTCAGGATCATTAGGTTGTGCAATAGGAGGATTGATTGGCGGCAGGTCTTTTACTTCAGGTATTTTCAAAACTTCTGAGCCTAACCCTATATAACCATCTGTAAGTAATATTACAGGTACCATATGTTCAAGTGATAGTTTTGCAGCTTCATAAGCGGAATAAAAACAATCGGCAGGGCTGGAAGCAGCGATAATAATAACAGGACATTCCCCGTTTCTTCCGAATAATGCCTGCATCAGATCGGATTGTTCCGATTTTGTTGGCAACCCTGTTGACGGGCCACCTCTCTGAACATTAACTATTACCAATGGTAATTCTGTTATTACTGCCAGGCCGATAGCTTCGGATTTCAAAGATAATCCAGGGCCTGATGTAGTGGTACAGGCAAGTGAACCTGTAAAACTGGCACCTATAGCCGAACATATTCCTGCTATTTCATCTTCAGCCTGAAATACCTTTGCCCCTAAAGATTTGTGTAAAGCCATTTCCATAAGGATTTCCGTGGCAGGTGTAATAGGATATGAGCCTAAGAACAACGGTCTACCTGACTTTTCAGAAGCTGCGAGCAGTCCCCATGCTGTAGCGACATTGCCCGTAATATTTCTGTATCTTCCGGGCGTTGCCTGTTTGTTGGCAGGGACTTTATAAGAAGACTTCAACATCTCAAGATTTTCAGCATAGTTATAGCCTGCCCTGAGAATAGCTTTGTTTACATCGATTAACTGCGGTTTCTTTTTAAATTTTGTTTCAAAAAATCCGTCTGCAACTTTAAATTCATAATTGAACAAAAAGTATGTTATGCCAAGCGCAAATACGTTCCTTGCTTTAGATGCAGTTTTCTGGTCAACACCCTTTTCTTTAACCGTTTCAAAAACCAAAGAGGTAATAGGGGCACTAATAATAGTGTATTTATCAAGGCTTCCGTCATTCAGAGGATTTTTTGAAAAACCGGCCTTTTCAATGGATTTCTCATCAAAAGAATCTGTATCTGTAATGATTATTGTTCCCGGCTTGATCCATTTCAGGTTAGATTTCAATGATGCAGGGTTCATACTCACAAGAACATCAGCCAGATCACCTGATGAATGAATCTTCTTACTGCTCATCCTGACCTGGAATCCTGATACACCCGCAACCGTATTATGCGGAGCCCTGACTTCAGCAGGATAATCGGGAAAATTAGCTATATCATTTCCTGCCAGTGCAGCAGTATCAGAAAAGATTGTCCCTGCAAGCTGCATCCCGTCACCGGAATCGCCTGCAAACTTCACAACCACATCATCAAGTTCAATAACCTGGCGATTAAGTTTCGCATTCATAATTTATCAGTTTTAATAAATATTATGCGAAATTATATCTTTTAATCCTTAACGGAAATGTTTTTTTACTTTTTTTATAAATTCTACGTAGTTTACTTACCTGATTTACTTTTCTTCTGATAATGGTGTTACAGATTGACCAAAATATTCAAGCATATTCATTAAACAGAATCATTCTGAAAAAGACAAAATAATTCATACCCACTTGATATTCATCAAAATGACATAATTCTTAAGGTATAATAAACGAAAACAAAATACATACTGAACGGGATTATAATATACAAATCCGTTCAGTATAAGTATAATAGATATGAATCATAAAAAGAGAAAACTTATTCTCTTTTATGCTTTCTTGACATCTATTGCGTTTAATCCTTTTTTCCCCTGTGCTTCTTTATAAGTTACGGTATCTCCCTCTTTAATTCTGTCGATTAATCCGGAAGAATGAACAAATATGTCCTCGTTGGTTTCATTGTTCTTGATAAAACCAAATCCTTTTACTTCGTTAAAAAACTTTACTGTTCCTGTTGGCATTTATTTAATAATTTAAAATTTCAGGCAAAGATACTAATAAAAATGATATTATTCAATTTTGTTAACAAATTTTATGAGTAATAAATTGTTAATAATCAGCCGGTTTATTACAGATAACAATATCACACTTTATTGCTAAAGCACTCACAATCTTAGTGTTATGAATAGATTATCACTCCGGTCGGGTACTATTTGGACATAGCCGAGAAAATTCCCTTGTTAAATCAGTTTTTATATTTAATTTTAGGACAGGAATTAAAAATATACTATGAAAAAAAATTATCTGTTAATCTGCTTTGTGGTGTTTTCTATGCTGACATGTCTTGCCCAGGACACTACATGGGTTACCAATGTTACTTCTTTAGCCAGGCTGGACAGCGTCAGTGCTTTCCGCATATATGCTGCAGATGTCAATAATGATAATTATCCGGATATTATTGTTATACATGGCGGTGCTTCAGACCGTTACCCTATAAACCTGTATCTGAACTTACCCAGTCCTGATAAATCGGGGGGGCGTGTATTTATAAATGCCACCTCAACTTCAGGGCTTAATGAACCGAGTGATAATGCCACTCTTCCGGGCAGGGAGGCTTCAGCAGTGGCCCTGGCAGATGTCAATAATGACGGAAATATAGACGTGGTAACAGGCAGCTACTATCATCGCATTGAAAAATACACCAATTACGGCAACAGGATGGAGGTATTTTTAGGGGATGGTGCTGCTCATTTTACTATGGTTCCGGATAACGGACTGGACACTCTCGGTTTCATGTATGAAGGGTTTCCCGGCGATTCATTACTTCCACCACAGCCACCTTCATTTGTAACTCTTAACCTGACAGGGTTTTCGTTTCTGGATTACGACAAAGACGGTAATATAGATCTGGCTGTTGCTACCTGGTTCAGGGATTATACCAATGATACACTGGAACAAATTACGGACACAGTGGTTCATGTTTATCTTATGAAAGGCAATGGTGACGGTACTTTTACTGATGTCAGCAAAAGCTCGGATATCAGTTCTGAATTAGAACCTTTATACGGCATCAGTACGACAGACTGGAATAATGACGGCTGGGTGGATATTCTTACATCTCCCTATTGCAGGGACGGAGGAAAGCTGTGGAAAAATAACGGCGACGGCACTTTTACCAATGTGGCAGCTGATGTTAATTATAATTCACAGTTCCTGGGAGGGGACAACGGACAGCCTTTATGCACATGGGGAACAATGGTCGATGATTTTGATAATAACGGAGTTATGGATCTTCTTTTTGTGCTTGTCCATGGGGGAAACGACAGTCTCGAAGGACATTCAACAATAGTTATGAATGAAGGGCCTGACAGCAGTTATCACCTGCACTGGGATCTTGACAGGATGACATGGAATGCACCTAAAGCCTCACACCACGGGGATTATGATGCTTCATTTTTTGACATGGACAAAGACGGGCTGGACGATATTGTCATGACACAAGGAAGTTATGATGCTTCAGCAAGGATGTATTTTTTCAGGCAGGATTCATCTAATCATTTTAATGACATTAAATCAGAATTAGGATTGATAGCTTATGAACAGGAAAGCACCCATCAGAATGAACCGATAGATTATGACATGGATGGTGATGATGATATTCTTTATTCATCCCTGCATTCTGAAAACCCGTTATATCTTATTCAGAATAATGCCGACAATGTATTTCCTGACAGGAATTATATATCTGTAAAATTAAACAACCACCCCGGAGTCAATGGAAGCGCTATTGGCAGCAGGATAAAAGTTTACAGCGGCAGCCTGATAAAGACCAGAGAAATATGGGCAGGGCGCGGCAACCAGGGAGGGCAACAGCCGTTCATCCTGAACTTTTCTATCGACACAAACACTAC
>CAZSJF010000002.1:0-32383 GCA_964606705.1 uncultured Bacteroidales bacterium | reverse complement strand
GTGTTGGGTGTGTTTGGGTTGTTTTTTACAAGAGGGTTTGTAACAACTGTATTTTCATACATATTCGGCCACTGAACTTTTCTATCGACACAAACACTACTGTTGACTCTGTCGTTGTTCAGTGGCCGAATATGTATGAAAATACAGTTGTTACAAACCCTCTTGTAAATCAACTTCTGGTTGTTTCACCGTTAACAACATATGTCAACAATACCATTTCGTCAAATCAGTCTTTCCAGTTATACCCAAATCCTGTAGCTGATAATCTGTTTATAAGCATACCTAGTTCTTTACGAACCATTCGTTCTGTTGAAATATACAGCATCACAGGTAAATTGCTGAAAACAACAGAGCCATCCCGCATTGTTTCATCGGTCATTTCAATATCAACCGATGAGTTGCCGGCAGGTTATTATCTTGTCCGCCTGATTAACGACCGTAGCGAAGGATTTGTCAAGCCATTCATTAAAAATTATTAAATCACAGCAATGACTTCTTTACAGGAATGGGATGGTTATAAAAAAATATTGATACTGGTTATTATTTTATCATCTGTTTTTGTTTCCTGCAAAAAGGACAAAGACGAACTCCCTCCTGAAATTACAATTACATTGCCTGCTGAAGGTACTTATTTTGATGTCCTCGACACAATTACCATTTCAGCTATAGTTACTGATGAAACGACCCTTGAATACATAAAAGTCCAGCTTGTGGATGAAAACCTGATTCCTGTTTTAAACACTGTTTCCATTTATCCGGAAAGTAAAACATACGACATCAATATAGACTATCCTATATATGACAAAATGCTTGAAGGCGGAAAATATTATATTCTGGTTCAGGCAATGGATGGCTCTAATACCACTAACTTATACAGAAGGATCAATATAGATGCCATACCTCTGAAATATCAATATCTGTGTGTAATAACGAAATCAGGCAGCAGCACTGTTCCTGTTTATAAGGTAGATTCGTCATTTACTTCAACTTATAAATTTACAGCCGATATGGATTATGCTGCCTCAATGGTTAATTCAAAGTATGATTACCTTGCAATAGCAGGCAGGTATATTGACGGCGTTAATCTGTATAATTTAACCACATGCACACAGCAGGGAAGTACTATACCAAGCGGGGTTGGAAACCCGGATAATTTTTATTTTGAAAACCTGTATCTCAACGACTGGCTTTATGTTTCTTTCTACAGCGGAAAGATAGACGCATTTGACGATAACAGTTCTTTGCAGCTGCGCATAAACCTGGACAACAGTATTCACAGTGATTTTTACCCGGCAAAAATCATTAAAATTGATAATTATCTGGTCATGGAATTGAAAGATGTTTATAACACTTATAAATATCTGGCTGTTTATTATTATTCTTCTCAGGTCTTCTGGCACCAGAAACTGATAGATTACTCTGTCGTTGAACTTTTTGAAAAAGGTGACAGTGTCATAGTTTTTGCAAATAATGATAATACAGGTATCATCAACATATACAGCATAGATGGCAATACTTTGTCCGAGCCTGTTTCTGTCCCGTCAGGCTTTATATATTCTGTTGCACAAGTTGATGAAACCAATTTTTTAATAGCACATGAGACGGGTATATTAAAATTTAACAGCTATGATAAATCCTTATCATCATTTAAAACAGGCATACAGCCGGGGAAAATCGCGTATGAATCCCTGAGTGGTTACGTATATACTGCTGAATCCAATGAAGTTAAAGCGTATCTTTACCCCGGCGGTACATTCATCAATAGTGTAACAGTGCCTGATTCAATAGTTAATATTCATCTGGTATATAATAAATAAGCAAGTTTATGAAAGGCATGATACATGTTTATACAGGAAACGGCAAAGGAAAGACCACTGCCGCATTAGGCCTTGCACTGAGGGCTGCAGGTGCAGGATTGAAAGTTTTTATAGCACAGTTTGTTAAAGGAATGCATTACAGCGAGCTTGATTCTTTAAAAGTTTTCAAAAAACAAATCACCGTTAAACAGTATGGCCTGAATTGCTTTATAAAAAAAGAACCGAAAAGGGAGGATATACAGGCTGCAAGAAAAGGACTGAAAGAAGTAACTGAAATTTTAAAGTCAGGGAAATATCAGCTTGTCATACTTGATGAAGCTAACATTGCCGTTTATTATAATCTTTTCAGTGTTGACGAACTTATTGATGCAATTGAAAGCAGGGCGGCTCATATTGAAGTTGTTGTAACAGGTCGTAATGCAAATAAGAAACTTATCGATAAAGCCGACCTTGTAACTGAAATGAAAGAGATAAAACATTATTATCAGAAAGGCATAAAGGCAAGAGCAGGGATTGAAAAGTGATCTCTGGTATTTCAAAATCCCAATAATGACTACTGAATTAAAAATAACACAGGATGGCTCCCACACACTTTTTGTGCCGGAACTGAACGAGCATTATCATTCAACATTCGGAGCAATTCAGGAATCAGAACATATATTCATTAATAATGGTTTTAATGCACTAACTATTGAAGGAGCGGTAAATATTCTGGAAATAGGCTTCGGCACGGGGCTTAACGCATTGCTTACTTATTTTGAGGCAGAGAAGAGAGAAAAGAAAGTTAAATACGTTTCAGTTGAACCAGAACCTTTAAGTGAAGAAATTTATTCCATTCTGAATTATCCGGTTTTGTTAAATTATAAAAATTCAAAAGATGTTTTTCTGAAAATTCATTCAACACAATGGGGTACTGATATATTTATTTCAGATAATTTTTCCATCCATAAAATTAAAAACCGCATTGAAGATGTTGATCTAGTGAAAGAAAAATTTCACCTTGTTTATTTTGATGCATTTGCTCCTGATGTTCAGCCTGAACTATGGACAGAGCAAGTCTTCAGAAAACTTTTTGATTCCATGACATATGGAGCCATGCTTCTAACTTATTCTTCCAAAGGGGATGTTAAAAGAGCATTAAAATCTTCCGGCTTTCTGGTAGAAAAACTTGCCGGCCCTGCAGGGAAAAGAGAAATAATAAGAGCCAAAAAATAACCTGACACAGTCCAAAATTCAGATGAAAAACTTGGTTTCATTAAAACAGCAACAAAGAAAATCTGACCGTTAAACTTACAGATATTGAAGGCAGGGATGTTTATAGCGGCTCTTTCCGGTCAAATGCTTTATATAATATCAACATTTCGTATCTGCAGAAAGGCATGTATTTTTACCTTATATACAGTGAAACCAGGATCATCAAAACAGGTAAAATAGTGGTTGAATAGTAAAACCCGCTATTGCAGTTTAAGGTTATTCTTTTCAAAAAAATCAGAAAATGCTTTTTTGTATGTGTCTCCTATGGGAATAAGCTTGTCTTTAATTTTTATACGGTTTCTTTCTATGCTTTCTATCTTGTTTATTGCTACCATGTAAGACTTATGTGTCCTTATAAAATTATCGGGCGGTAAAAGCTCTTCCATCTTCCTGAAATTCTGCAAAGTCATAATTTTTTCAGTAATGGTGCGTATAAGAAGATAATCTTTCATACCTTCTATGTAGAGTATATCGTCAAAATTAACCTTTTGCATCCGGTATTCTGTTTTAATAAAAACAAATTTTTCCTTTTTGTTTTCCTGTCCGGTTTCACTTGACAACTTTACAGATTCATGATTTTTATTACTAAGCAGATCAAAGATTTTGTTTACAGACTGAAGGAATCTTTCAAAAGAAATAGGTTTAAGAAGGTAGTCGCATACATCAAGTTCATAGCCTTTTAAAGCATAGGAGTCATAGGCTGTTGTCAGTATCACTTTCGGCCTTTCCTTTAGTGTTTCAAGCATCTGTATGCCTGTCAGTTCATCCATCTGTACATCGAGGAACATGAGATCCACCTTATTGTCTTTTATAAAACTTATTGCATCTATGCCGTTGTTGAATGTTGCAACAAGGTCAAGAAAAGGGACTTTCCCTATATAGTTTTTCATCTTGTTCAATGCAAGAGGTTCGTCGTCTATTGCAATGCATCTTATTTTCATAACTCTTTAAGTATTAATTTTACCTTAAAAATATTATCTGTGTCTTTAATATAAAGCTCATATTTTTCACGATATATATAATCAAGCCTTTTTCGTACGTTATAAAGCCCTATTCCTCCTGTTTTGTCTTTACTTACAGCATCTTTATTTATATAATTCACAACTTCAAAAATAAGAATTTCGTCGGATATGTCAACGTTTACAGACACTGCAGGCATTCTGACATTTTTATTTCCATGCTTGAACGCATTCTCGACAAACGGGATAAATAACATCGGGGTAATGAACTTATTTTCAGTATTTCCGTTTACTGTTAATTTTATAAAATTCTGATCTGAAACTCTTAGCAACTGAAGATTTATGAAATTCCTGATATATTCAATTTCCTTTTCAAGGGGTACTTTTTCAGCATTTGCTTCATAAAGCATATACCTCATTATTTCGGAGAGTTTTATTATTGAATCAGAGGCTTTGTCCCGGTCGCTCAGTATCATTGAGTCGATGTTATTCAGCGTGTTGAATAAAAAGTGCGGATTGATCTGTGATTTCAGCAGGGCGAGTTCGCTCTGTATATTCTGACTTTTAAGGTCTGCCTGTTCCTGCTGATATTTAATCCAGTATTTTGTCAACTTGATTGCCGCCGCAAATATCACAACAGCATAAGTTGCCACAAGGATATAAAAATAATCAAACTGGTAAAACTTCCACTTCCCGACATATTCAGGATGATAATGGGGAACATATATGTAGTAACGGATTACCTGGGCAATAGTTATAAAAAAGACCACGGATATGATAAAAAGTGCGGAGAATGAGACGTATCTTTTTTTGAAAAGAAATTTAGTCATCAGGAAATAAAGGGTGAAATAAGTGGCAGACATGTCAACAGGCAGGAACATTAACAGCTGGGGCAAAAGCTCCATAAAGGAATTTTCCGTAGGCACAACGTACAGCAAAGTGTTAATGATAAAATAAACTATCCAGAATAAAACATGCAGGGATATTCTGACAAATAAAGGGTGGTTTTTTATAAAATTTATTTTCATCTGTCTGCCCGGATAAATTTAAGATTAAAGATATTAATAAAAGAGGCAAGATAAAAAAATATTATATATAATATGCCGCCTAATCTGCAAACAGTGTGAAATGATATACAAAAATCACAATACCTGTATGAAAGCCATAAAATAACCCTTCTTCCCGCTTCATTATTTTTTTCTGTGCATTTGTATGCTTATGTCCTGCGGGCGTATATTTCATTTGTTTTCAGCAATTTCCGAATATATATTGGAGTAAATTTTAGTTTTTTATAACGCCTGCTGGGATGCAGGCATAAAAAAACAAAGCCATGAAAACACTATTAATTGTATCAGCTGTTATTTTTGCTTTTTCCTTCACATCATGTGAAAAGGAAACCACTGTGCCTGTATCTTATAAGAACAGAAGCACGCAGGATACTATAATCAGTTGTGACAGCGTGCACAATATGCCTGTTACAGACAAACGCATCTACAAGCATTAATGCAGATAACTGATTCCCGGGATAAGTGTTGTATAGATATTTATTCAGGGAAATTGTTGTTGCAGGTTTATAGCTGTACCGGGCCTACTTTTTTAAACACTTTGCCTTATCGTACAGGGTTATATCCTCTTCAGTTTTCGGCTTGATCTCAATATGATGAAGCACAGGCCTGGTGTTTTCATCCACACAAATAAAGGTGATAAAGCCCCTCACAAAAGGATCATTGTCATCATCTTTTTTTACCTGTATATATGCTATTAGACTGCTTTTTCCCGTATAGACTATTTTTGAAGTGAAATCCAGTATCTGTCCTGCCAGTACAGGTTTGGTGAAATGCATGCCATGTATATTAAGGCAAAGAATTCTTTTAGGATCAAACAGTTTTGCAGCAGCCAGAAAGCCGGCTTCAACAAACCATTCAGCTATTCTTCCCGCAAATAATGTTTTGTGATGATTCAGGTCCTCGCTTTTTACAAGCCTTGCAGTATAAACATTGTTGGGTTCTGTTACTTTCTTCTTCATATAATTATTGTAATTTTTAAACTCAGGCCCTGCAAAAGTACATGTAAAAGCAACTCGTTGTTCATCCTGTGGCTTTTATTTTTTTATTTTATCCTGAAAGCACACTATAGGTTATCTTAATAAATATTATATTTGCTAGATAGGTGTAATAAAGGTGCGCCTATAAATAAGTTGGCAACAAGCTTAAAAAGAAAGAAAAGAAAGACAAATCAGAATGACTGCCAACCATACGAACCGATCCACAAACCAAAACTTGCCAAAGAGTGCAATTTTGCCAACGCTAAAATGCTAACTATAGTATGTTGTGTGTTTTGCATACTATAAATAGCTTTGTACTTTGATATTTGCTCAATGGATAACAAAAAAATACTCATTAGATTTGGTGAAAAAGTAAGGATTTTAAGAAAGAAAAAAGGTCTTTCTCAGGAAGAATTATCCTTTAGAGCTGAATTACATCGGACATATATTGGCATGATTGAAAGAGCTGAAAAAAATATAACTCTTATCAACATTGAGAAAATTGCCAAAGCACTTGATATTGACATTAAAAAGCTTTTCTAATGGAAAAAAGAGTTGACAGTTTAGTGTTCAGAAGAATGACCTATGCCGATTTCCGACACATCAACAAAGTTGGAGGAGAAGAAGAAGGCGGAGGCGGACAGTCATACATTGATTTTCCAATTGCTGATATTCAACTTCAAAGATGGTTTGACTTCTTAGGTGTCAACACTGGTGTTGGTGCTGGCGACAGACCGCAATGGGATTTCAGAATTAATAGCTTGGGAATTGTTTCACTAATAACACTTAGAATTTACCAAAGACGAGCAGCTTCTGTAAGTATTGCATCACAGAAGATTCATAGCAGAGCATCAAACAGAGTTCCTTCTTGGCATCCTGACAACGGTTTTCCAAATGACTACAATCCAGATGCAGAGAATCTTGTAGTTTATATTGTTAAAACAACTGACGGAGAGTATTGGGCAGGTTGGTTTCTTCAAAATCAAATTCCTGCAAATTGGATAGGCAATGTTGCGTTAAGCAAAATGTTTACTCAAGAATCCGCAGGTTATTTAAAATTCAGGGGAAAACTTTTTATTGAAACAACGAATCAAGTGTGCCCATTTTATTTTAATGCAGCTACAGTTGCTAATGATATTCCCACAGAACAAGATGTTGAGACAGAATTAGAGTTAGAAGATACTTCTCCACGATTACAAGAATTAATTGATACGAATACGCAACCAGAAATTGTAAACCGAGTGATGCGAATTCGTCAAAGAAATAATCGGTTGGTGAGGAATTTAAAAGATCTTTATGCTGGACGATGTCAAATTACAGGGGAGCAATTCACTTTCATAAAAAGGGACGGAGAATTTTATTCAGAAGTTCATCACTTAATTCCTTTAGGAGAAAACGGTTCTGATGCATATGCAAATGCTATTGTAGTAAGCCCATTAATTCATAGAATGTTGCATTACGCAGAAGTTTCTGAAATCAATCTTAATAATATTACTGACAGACAACTTCCCATTACTATTAACGGAATTGCTTACACAATCACATGGCATTTCAATCATATTACAACAGTAGAACAAACATTGACTGATTAATTGCGATGCAAGTGAATGAGGTATTCATTCAGTGTTGCTTCTTTCTTACTATCAATCCGACTTTTGAATCGTTTATACTTAATATCTTTCTTGACAACTTTGCCGTAACTCGACAAGAAAGAAATTAAATCATCAATCGGCAACAATCCATCTTCACTGTAACTAATCAGAAAGTCATCGCAATTTATTTTAGTTAGAATTTCATCAAATGAACTTCTGATTTTTACCTTGGAACAAAAGTTTGAATACTGGTCTCTCCAAGGTCTTAAACCACTTTCTCCAATTGCTTCGGGTTCATCTTCTCTTGCAAGCGTTTCAAGTATGTGATAGTTTGCTGCATATTGTCGCTTGATATACGGTGGGTCAATGTAGCACATATCGCCCGACAACTTACTTGCAATATCTTCTGCATAACCTCTGAAAACTTTGTGACCCTTTACATTTCCACCATTTGAAAATGATGAAGCATAAAGTAAAATCGGGTCTTTGGCTCTCTTTACAAACTTTGACAAGTAATGACCGTAAGTTCCTGCAATGTTTGCAATATCATTTGCAGCCATTATCAAATCGTGCAATAAAAGAGAATGCTCATATTCAGTTATGATATTTTTCTTTCGCAGATTTTTAATTTCATTTCTGATTGCATCAATCTTTGCAGCATTCTTAGAAGTGAAATATTTTCGTGGTCTTAATGTGTTGGTTGGTTCTCCTTCTGGACTAAATTCATTGTAGAAATATCCTTTAACTGGATTTAAATTGTTCAAGTAATTCAAAACCTTTTCGTAATTACTTCCACCAAATAAATTTTGAGTTTGGTATTTTTCAAAATCATTAATCACTTCCATTCCTTTGAATGAAGGAGCTTCATTCAAAAACAAATGCACATTCAAATGATGATATGAATATGTCATAACATCAACTGCCGATACTTGAAACCCTTTTTCACGAAGTGCCAATGAAAAAAGTCCAGTGCCAGCCATCAAATCAATAATATGTTTTGCTCCTTTTTTTGTGGACTTAATTTCCGAAATGATAATATCAGAAAGTTTGTCCTTAGAGCCGATGTATCTATAACCCATTTACTGTAAAAATCTCTTTGGTGTTGCAATTCAACAATCGCCTAATAGGAATTAGTTGTTCCGAAGAATTAAGCGTTTCAAAAATTGCTTTATAATCTGTTTGATTCATTTTAAAAAAATGTGCAACGACTCTTTCAATGAAAAGGTCATTCGCTTTTGCAATGTTTTTTTCTTTTGATTTAGAAACTTCGTTTCTCACAATTTTTGTAACACGGTTAATCAACTTCTTTGCATCAGAAGAATTGAAATCAATTTTCGGGAATGGCAAATTTACAAGCATTGTTTGTGTTAAGTATGGATGACTTTTCCATTCATTCTCTCCAAACTTTTTTATTAGGTAGTAAGTCATTGCCCTTGAATTAAGAACTGCCAATACAAATTCCAATGACAAGTTTTTTTCAACGCCAGGTTTCAATTTCAAAATGTAAACAACCTGATTAGTAACTGCATTTTCATAATCCATACTTGCAGTAATTCCAACTCCAGTTTTTCTAACAAGAATTTTATCACCGTTGTAAATACTTAAATCTTTGTAGTTGATTCCTTCTTTCAAGGTGTTAATCCAACTTTTAGAAACCGAAGTAAACCGAAATAAATCTTCGCCAACTTTCAATTTTAAATTTCCAACTCCATTGTGATTGAGAATGATTTTTTCTTTAGTGACAGTTTCGATATTGAATGGTGTATTACAGTTGTTGCAAGCTGGTTGCTTTGATTTTGGGTAAGGCATCCAGTGTTGACATTTAGGACATTGACACACAACACCCTTCTTTGAAATTTCAGCACCTCTTGTATTCTTTACATATTGTTTGACAGACAAACTATTGTTTTGAATTTTATCAAAAGTTTGTTGCTCATTCGTTTTTAAGTCAATATCAAAAATATAATTGTCATTTTCAAAAAATCTGCTTTGAGGAACTTTGTGTATCAATTCCTTTTCAACTTCTTCCAACGATAATTCATTTGCAATTACCTGTTTCTTGTAATTTGAAGACAGACGAAAACAATCAACTTGATGATTGCTTTTTGCTTTTGCTTTTTCACCAACTATAATGACACAAGCCCTGTTTATTTCAGGAAATATTTTTTCTCCTAATCGTGCGATTAAATGAATGGTTGTATTCTTTGAAAGTAAGCATCTGAATCTAGCTTGTTCCTGACTGAAAACAGAATCGGGAAGAATTAATCCGTAAATCCCATTTTCATTGAGGTTATTCAAAATAACTTCAACAAATAAATCAAAAATATCAAACTGTCCTTTTGCTAAAGCAAAATTGAAATTCAAAATAATAGGGTCATAACCATTCAATTCTGCACCCCAAGGAGGATTACTAATAGCGATATCAAAACCGCTTTTGCTTTTTAATTCCTTTCGCAATTCAATCCAACCTTCAATTGATTTTTTCCCTTTGACAGGAAATAACCCATCCGTATGATTAAATCTTGTTTCAATCCTTTTCAAAGGTTTGTCAGCAAATTTTGAAGTTGAACTTATAATTGCATTTATGTCTTTATCTACTCCAAAAATCTTTGGAAGATTTTTATAAGAATTTTCCAATAACTCATTTGCAAAACTTCGTAGCAAAATACTATCACCGCAAGCAGGATCAATAATTGTTGCAATATTTCTACTGCCTAAATATTTGACAATTTTTTTTGATAGATATTCAGCAAGAAACGAGGGAGTGTAAAATACCCCATTCACTTTTCGATATTCCTTTGTATAAGATTCTACAGGACTCATTTCGCTCTGATTTTTTTAAGGAAAGGAGTTATTTGTTCCTCAACCATTCTAACAGCTTCGTAGGTTGTTTCATTGACACCGTATTCCTTAATTATTTTTTCTGCCGTGTGCATCACTTTCAAATCCGCTTCTGCAACTTTGAAATACTTGCATAACCTTTTGAGTTGTTCAAGGGTTGGCATTCTATCACTTCTCTCAATCTTACTTAACATCGGAGAATCAATGTCAGTTCCCTTTGACACCTGATGTAAAGTTTCATCTTTCTCTTTGCGGAGTTTTCTGAAAAACTGTCCTAAATCAGATTTTGAATTTTGCATTTTAACGACTTGTCAATATTTGACAAAATTAATCAATAAAAAATATTTCTAAAGTCTCTCACCAAAAAAGTTATTAACAATTTGTATTTTAGCCAATGCTATTTGCAAGCACATTGCCCAAGCTACACGAGCCAACCCTAAAATCGAAGCTTTGTCAAAGAGCTTGCAAAGTCAACCCCAGAAAAGAATTTCAAAAATTTTCTCCCACGCTTAAAATAAAAAAATTAAAACACGTCAACACAAGGGTGATACAGACAGTAAAGAGTCTTGAAATCGGCAACTGGAAGCAACACGCGGAACGTTACAACTTACCTAAGGCCCTAAAATATTCAAAGACAATCTTTGCTTTTGCTTTACCGATAGTATCTTCAAGTTCTGATATCTTTAAAGCCTTAACAGCATTTACAGAGCCGTATTTTTTAAGAAGCTTTTGCGCAGCAGCTTTTCCTATGCCTTTTATTTCTGTCAGTTCGGTTTTGATAGTTTCTTTCTCTCTTTTATTCCTGTGATGTGTTATCCCGAAGCGGTGGGCTTCATTCCTGATATGCTGGATAAGCCTGAGGGTTTCTGATTTTTTATTCAGGTAGAGTGGAACAGGGTCTCCCGGATAATATATCTCTTCCAGCTTTTTTGCAATGCCTATTACACCTGCTTTACCTGTCATGCCTGTTTTCTTTAAACTTTTAACAGATGCGCTGAGCTGTCCTTTTCCCCCGTCAATAATAATAAGTTGTGGCAACGGCTGTTCTTCATCAAGAAGCCGTTTATAGCGGCGATAGACTATTTCTTCAATGGATGCATAGTCATTTGCACCTTCAACGGTCTTGATGTTGTAATGCCTGTACTCCTTCTTCAGCGGCCTGGCATTCCTGAATACAACCATTGAAGCAACGGCAAATTTTCCCTGTATGTTTGAAACATCGAAACATTCGATATGGACAGGAATCTCTTTCAGCCGCAGGTCTTTTTTCATCTGTTCGAGAATGCGGGCGCTTCTGTCAGGAGCAGGGCTGTGCAATTGTTTTTTTGCTTTGTAATACTGAATGTTATTTTCAGACAATTTTAAAAGTTTCTTTTTGTCTCCTATCTGGGGAACAATAAAATTTGTATCCGGTATTTCAATATCCAGTTGAAACGGAATAATAATCTCTTTTGCACAGCTTTCAAACCTTTGGCGGCATTCTGCTATTGCTATTGAAATAAGTTCTTCATCACTTTCATCAAGCTTCTTCTGCAGCTCTGTTGTGTATGACTGAACGATTGCACCATTCAGTATCTTCAGGTAATTCACATATCCATACTTTTCATCTGAAACTATTGAAAAAACATCAACATCAGTGATATCAGGATTTACAACAACTGATTTGCTCTGATAACCCGACAGAAGCTCTATCTTTTCCTTGATCGCCTGTGCTTTTTCAAATTCATGCTTCCCGGAATGCTTATACATC
Organism: uncultured Bacteroidales bacterium; assembly: GCA_964606705.1. Taxonomy (GTDB): domain Bacteria; phylum Bacteroidota; class Bacteroidia; order Bacteroidales; family CAZSJF01; genus CAZSJF01. The sequence goes on along the minus strand of CAZSJF010000002.1, from coordinate 20,126 downwards.
AGATCTTTGAATTTCCGGAGGATACTGCCTATATCTCCGCGCAGTATCTGCTGTATCTCTGTTATGTTGCTGTTGTATTCTTCCCTGCTCTGCAGGTTTTCGCAGGGCGCTTTACAATTTTCTAGGTGGAACTCAAGGCATCTTTTATATTTTTTATCTGCAATACTTTCTTCCGTCAGGGCCAGGCGGCAGGTTCTAAGAGGGTACAGTTGCCGTATCAGATCCGTTAAAGCACGCAAAAACTTCAAAGAGACAAAAGGTCCGTAATATTTTGAACCGTTCCTCACAATACTGCGTGTGGAAAATACTCTGGGAAAGTCCTCTTTTGTTACACATATCCACGGAAATGTCTTGTCGTCCTTCAGTTTGACGTTGTATTTCGGCTGATGCTCTTTTATAAGATTATTTTCAAGGAGTAAGGCTTCGGATTCATTACTGACAATTATGCACCTGATATCTTTAATTTGTTTTACGAGTACCTCTATCTTATTGTTATCATAAGGCTCCCTGAAGTAAGACTGCACCCTTTTCCTGATGCTTTTTGCTTTCCCTGCATATATCATTCTGGCAGTCTTGTCAAAAAACTGGTAGACGCCCGGAGAATCCGGAAGTGTTTTAATAATTTCCTGCAAATTTTCAGAATGCTTGTTCAAATTCAAGATGAGGGAGTTGTTTTTTTGTCAGCTTTTTTAACGATAAGCCCTATCTGCATTATACCGGGGGTTTCGAATTTGGGCATCAGGTTCTCTATTTCAAACTTGTAATTGCCGGCTTCTTTAAAAGATATGTTTTTAATAACAGGTATTGAAATATCCCATATATCACCGGTCCCGTCGCCTATGAGTTTCCCGCTTTTATCACGCAGGATCAGGTCAAACTCATCATACCTTTCCTCGCCACCGGGGTAATAAATGCTTAATCCAACCATAAGGTTTGCAAAAGGATATTGTGTGATATGCCTTACAGCTATATATATGTCATAATTTACGTCCTTTTCTTTCACAGGCACTGTATATTCAAACTTCTTATACCTGTTCCATGAATAATTCTCAATATCAAGATGTTTTTCAAAAATTTTCTTGTGTCCGCATGAAGCAAGGACGACAATAAGCGAAGCAAAAAATATTTTTCTCATCTTTTAAGTTTATAATTTTAACAAAGAAAAAACATCCACGCCATATTTGCCGAGTAATTCTCTTCCTTTCAGGAAAGAAAGCTCACACAGGAAATTAACTTTTACTCCCGACACATTAAATATTTTTACAAGCTCTATTGCAGCTGACATTGTGCCTCCTGTAGCCAGAAGGTCGTCGTGCAGCAGGACAATATCTTTTTCTGATAATGCATCTTTATGTATTTCGATGGAATCTTCGCCATATTCAAGAGTGTATGTTTTTGAATATGTTTCTGCAGGCAGTTTTCCGGGTTTTCTTATAGGGACAAAACCAATTCCCATTTTGTATGCCAGGGCACTGCCCAATATGAAACCACGTGATTCAATGCCTACAACTTTTGTTATTTTACTGTCCTTGTAGTAATCATAGATGGTCTCAACCATAAAGTTGAACATCTCCGGCCGTTTCAGGGCAGTGGTTATGTCTTTGAACATGATCCCTTTTTTGGGAAAATCAGGAATCGTCCTGATAGATTTTTCAAGGTCAGATAAAGTTATTTGCATAATGATTATGTTTTAAAATTAATGAGGAAAAGAATTTATGTTTTTATATACAGCTTTATTTCAGGCCGAATTCCTTTTTTACCTTATCAACATAATCAAGCTTTTCCCATGCAAAGAATTCAACTTTTTTAAAGGTCTTATCTACGCCATCTACTTTTTTAGTATAAGTATCTTTGTTCTTATAGTAAACTTCCACTTCTTTCACATAGTTGCTTCTTCCAAAATGTCCGTATGAAGCTGTTTTCTGGAAGATTGGGTTTTTAAGGCCGAACCTGTTCACTATTGCATAGGGGCGCATGTCGAAGATCTTGCTTACTTTTTCTGCTATTTCGCTGTCTGCAATTTTAAGTTTTGACGTACAGAAAGTATTGACATACAATCCTACAGGCTGGGCAATGCCAATGGCATAAGCAACCTGAACCAGGATTTCATCGGAAACACCTGCTGCCACAAGATTTTTGGCTATATGTCTTGCCGCATAAGCTGCCGAGCGGTCAACTTTAGAGCTGTCTTTTCCTGAGAAAGCCCCGCCGCCATGTGCGCCTTTTCCACCGTAAGTGTCAACAATGATTTTTCTTCCTGTAAGGCCTGTATCTCCGTGCGGGCCGCCAATTACAAATTTTCCTGTAGGGTTAACATACAATTTATAATTTTTCTGAAAAAGCTTATTGATCCTTTCGGGTAAAGTTTTCTTGGTTCTTGGTATAAGGATTTTTTCAACATCCTCTTTTATCTTATCCTGCATTGCTTTCTCAGCAGATTTTATATCCTTTTCAGAGCAACTTTTCGGTAATATAAATTCATCATGCTGGGTTGAAACGACGATAGTGTCTATTCTTTTTGGTTTCCCGTTATTGTCATATTCAACGGTAACCTGTGATTTTGAGTCGGGGCGCAGATATTTCATAACTTTGCCTTCCCTGCGGATAGCAGCAAGTTCCTGCAACAAAATATGTGATAGTTCCAGAGGAAGAGGCATATAGTTATCCATGTCTTTATTGGCATAGCCGAACATCATGCCCTGGTCTCCGGCACCCTGGTCTTCTTTTTTCTGCCTTACAACACCCTGGTTTATATCCGGTGACTGTTCATGTATCGTTGATATCACACCGCATGCTTCCGAATCAAATTTATAGTCGGACTTTGTATATCCTATGTCATAAATAGCTTTTCTGGCTATTTTCTGAATATCAACATAACCTGCAGTTTTGACTTCGCCGCTGCAAACCACCCCCCAAACACACCCAACACACAGTTAATCCTGTTGTAACAAGGGTTTCGCATGCGACCTTTGATTCCGGGTCCCATCTTAAAAACTCATCCAACAGCGCGTCTGATATCTGGTCTGCTACTTTATCCGGGTGACCTTCCGAAACGGATTCTGACGTAAATAAATATCCCATTTTAAATATTTTTAAGTTAATAATCAAATACTTCTATTCTAACTGCAAAATTACATAATTATTTAAATAAAATAAATTTCATATTATATACTTTTACATCTTTAAAGTTTTAATTTTGGATAAAAAACACAAAAATCACCTTTAAGGGAACTTATATTTTATGTTTTTCCCGGGAAAAAGCATTATGAAAAAAAAGTGGATATGGCTGGCATCATCAGTTTTTTTAATACTGATCATCTATTATCCCTGTTTGTTGAATGATTTTGTAAGCTGGGACGACAGCATTTACATAATATCCAATAAATTAATACGCCATTTCAGCATCAGCAGCCTTCATAAAATATTTACACGTTCCTTTGAAGGTCATTACCACCCTCTTACATTAATATCACTTGGTGTGGATTACCAGATATTCGGGTTAAAACCTTATTTTTTTCATCTGCATAATATTATTCTGCATATGGCAAATGCTGTACTTGTATTTTTATTTATCCGCAAGCTGACAGGAAAAACGCTGATAGCCGGCATATGCATGATCATGTTTGCCGTACACCCTATGAATGTTGAAGCAGTTGCATGGGCAACAGCGCGCAAGGATGTGTTATTTGCCTTTTTCTTCCTGCTGTCCTTACTTATGTACCTGAATTATTCCGATACAGGCAAAAAGAAATATTTTGTTTCTTCGTTCATTCTTTTCATTCTGTCCTGCCTTTCCAAAGGACAGGGAGTGCTTTTGCCTTTATGCCTTATAATAACAGATTATTTCCGCGGACATAATGCATTTAAGAGAAAAATGCTGCCGGCTAAACTGCCTTTTTTTGCAGTTGCCGTAATATTCGGAATAATAGCTATTTTATCACAGCAGAAAACCGGATATGTTGACAAAAGCAGTTTGTGGTTGTCATATACGGATGTTTTTATCTATCCGCCATATATCCTGTTGTTATACATCTATAAAACACTGATACCTGTGAACCTGACTGCTTATTACGCTTACCCTTCATTTACAGATAATGGTGCCCCATGGTATTTATGGCTGTTATTGCCTTCCCTGCTGGCATTTTTTTACTTCTTTTACCGTAAAATATCAAAGAATAAGTACATATCTTTCGGATTATTATTTTTCCTGGTCAATATTTTCATATTCCTAAAATGGATACCCATATCAAATTATATCATTGCCGACAGGTATATATACATTTCGGGCATCGGTATTTTCTTCATAATCGGTTATTTTGCAGAATGGCTTATAACAAACAAACCTAAATTAAAAATATTTCTGTACTTACTTATTCCTTTGTTTTTATTTCAGGCAGTTTATGCACATGAGCGGGCAAAAGTGTGGAATACAAGCATGAGCCTGTTAAACGACATACTGTCAAAAAATCCTAACGCTTATACAGCACTCAACTGCCGCGGTGATGTAAAAAGAGAAGACGGCGATATAAAAGGTGCGTTAGAAGATTTTAACAGAGCCATTAAATTACATCCGCATTTACCGCGTGCTTATGCAAACCGCGGATATGTATATTTCCAGACAGGCGAACTCAACAGAGCTTTGTCGGACCTCAACAAAGCCATTTCTCTCGGGCCTGTCGAGGCAAGTTATTTTAACAACAGGGGGCTTATCAAAGAAAAACTCGAAAATTGTTACGAAGCCATAACAGATTTCAACAGGGCCATACAATTTGACCCTTCCATGGAAACTGTATGGTTTAACCGTGCCCACTGCAAAAACCTTAACGGAGATTTCGGCGGAGCCATCGAAGACCTGAAAAAGGCAGATGAGCTTGGATTCAATTATCCGACACTGTACTTTGAGAAAGGTTTTGCTTTGTATAATTTATATGATTTCAATCAGGCTATTGAAAATTTTTCAAAGGTAATAAAGTCAGACAGTCTTTATGCAGATGCTTATGCATACCGGGGTTTTGCCGAATTTAACAATGGGAATTTCATGACTGCTGTCACAGATCTGGATAAATCTATAAAACTAAATCCTTCTTTCCCTCTGTCATATGGGATGCGGGGCCTGGCAAAGATCAAAGGCGGGTATAAAAATGAAGAGGCATGTGAGGATTTCAGAAAAGCCCTGTCGCTTGGACTAACTCAGGTGCAGAAAGAAATTGACAAATACTGTGGTAATACAAAATAAGTTTAACATTTCATTTCTTGGTCAGGGTTTGGAAAATTTCTTCAAGGCTTTGTCCTGACTTCTGCATGGAAAGGACTTTCAGGTTATTATTAACAGCAAACTGAAAAATATCAGCCCTGATGTCTTTATCAGACTTCGCTTCCACTTCGTAAATATTTCCTTCCATCCTTTTTACCTTTGCAATTCCGCTAACAGCTTTCAGCGCGGCTTCCGTAATGGCTGCGTCAAACTCAACAATAATAATCTGACTGGCAGAAGTATTTTTATACAGATCCTCTGATAATTCATCTGTGATGATTTTGCCTTTATTAATAATAATCACCCTGTCACATATAGCCTCGACTTCCTGCATTATATGGGTTGAAAACAAAACGGTCTTTTCTTTTCCGAGCCTGCTTATAAGATTTCTTATTTCAACTATCTGGTTGGGATCAAGCCCGGAGGTAGGCTCATCAAGCACAAGCACTTCAGGTTCATGTATCAATGCCTGTGCAAGGCCAACCCTTTGCCTGTAGCCTTTTGATAATGCTCCTATTTTTTTCTTCTGTTCAGGTTCAAGCCCGACAATACTGATCATTTCATCAACCCTGCTTTTGCTTTTCTTTCCCAACTTGTATAAATCAGCAACAAATGAAAGGTATTCCCTGACATACATATCAAGGTAAAGAGGGTTGTTTTCAGGCAGGTAGCCAACTTTTTTCCTTACCTCAAGCGACTGTTCCATGACATCATACCCGCAAACCGAAGCATCACCGGAACTCTGAGGGATAAAGCAGCATATTATCTTCATTATTGTTGACTTTCCGGCGCCGTTAGGACCCACCAACCCGACTATTTCGCCTGAATTCACATGAAAAGAAACATTATCCAGCGCTTTCTGCGTACCATATATTTTGGTAAGATTGCTTGTTTTTATTGACATATACAAAATTGTTTATCAGAAAGCGAATTTAATAAAAAACTTATTACTCTTTAATTAATTTTGACTGCATTGTCCCTTGCGCGCCTGCAATTTTAATTATATACATCCCTTCAGACAAAGAACGGATGTCAATTTCATTTGTGGTATTATTTAGTTCTCTTTTTAATACACATTCTCCAACAATATTGTAAATAAACATATTCATATCTTCTCTTCCAGCATAATTAATAGTTATTTTATCCTTTGCAGGATTCGGATAAATATGCATGCCTTCATTATTATTAATTTTATGAATCTGTATCACAGTTGAATCACATATACAACGAACGGAGTTGCCATTATATTCATTTACAGGCCACCAAGGGGTTCCCATCATTATAGAAAACCATGCATAGGAATTATATATTGTTACAATTCCGAATGTTGTATCTTCAGAGGCAAATGTTACCCATTCGCCTATGTCACCCATACCCATATACCACCCCGATTTACATCCCCCTGGCAAACCGGTAAAACCACTTTCATTTGTTGCGCCTGTGTTGGGGCTCTTCCAGTGTGTCGTGTCGACCTCCTTTATCTTGCCGCCTGCAACATATTGTCCTCCGAGAAAATCAGATAGCGTCTGCCATTCTGCTTCAGTGGGAACATGCCATCCTTCAGGGCATAAATGGCGGCTGTCTATAATAGAATACGGATTATATATATTACCATAAACAGCTCTTAAATTCGTATCACAATTGTAGTAACAATATGCACCAGTGTCAAATAAAATATTCATCCAGCCAAGGCTGTCTGTTACGTATGGTATGGAATCCCCGTTGCGATAATGTGTTACTTTCAGGTTTTCAGCCATCCATGTCTGTGTGCCAATGGTTACTGTGTTATAAACATTGCCGTCAATGTCGGTTACTGTCTGAGCCTGATTTTGTAAAATCAATACAAAAAATATTATAAAAAGTAAAACTATTTTTTTCATAAATTTTTCATTTTTCAGGTTATGATATTTCTGTTATTTTGTTTTTTGTAGGACGATATTCACTAAAAGGAAAACATTCCCTGCATTTCTTCTTTTTAGCCCTTTTAGATCTAGCTGTTGTTGTACAAGCTGATACAAGAAATAAAAGAAGTACAATCAACAATATGTTGCTTTTAACTCTAAACATTTTATGAGTTATGTTTATGGTTTATTTATTTAATAAGAGATATGCGCCTGGTAATTAATTTATTATTTGCATTTAAAGTCAATAAATAAATTCCTGCAACATTACCTGATATATCCAGCTGAATCCTGTTATTGACATTCTGATAATTCTCTGAAAAAAGTTTTTCTCCGATAATATTATACAAAGTAATATTGACTTTATCTGCTGCATTACCGCCAAGTTCAATATTTATAATATCATTTGCAGGATTGGGAAAAATATTGATCTCTTCAACTTCCGGTATTTTGTTCATGCCTACTATCAGTGAAGAGTCCCATTTGTAAATACCTCCTGTTGTAGAATCAATATTAAATCCGCCTGCCCAGCCTGTATTCTGGTCATAAAAAGTCACACAGGTATATTGGGTCACACCTGTGTCAATGTTCATAAAACTTACACAATCGTTTATGCTGAATGACGAACCTTTGTTAGGCCCTGCAGTTATTCCGGGCCCACAACTTACATCAACCCATGTTGAAACTGTTCCCGGGACAAAATCAATATGCGGAAGCTTTGTAAAATACCCTGACGGATATAGTGTTGACCAGGATGAGCCGCCGTTAACAGTTTTTCTGAATGTATATGGAGTTGTTTGCAACATGGCAAATCCGACACTGTCATTTTTAAATCTGACATTAACATAACTAGTTAACCCTGTTGATGAGGCAGTCCAGGTATTTCCTTTGTCTGTTGACTTATATACTTTGCCACTTGTTGAACCAAACCATATCGTGTTCTGATAAGTATCAAAAAACGCAACCACTGCTGTTTCCCATTCATCCGGATCCGGGATATTAGTGCCGGGCACTATATTCCATGTATTGCCGCCGTCATTTGTAGTATAAATAACATATTCATCAATGCTGGTATCTGGATCTCCGACACATACACCATCATTGCTGTTAAAAAAATGAACTATATCAAGCCAGCTTGAAGAGAAGTCGGGGGAATTGGCAATTGACCATGTAGCTCCTCCGTCAATGGTTTTTGCAATCGCTCCTCCATTACTGTCAATAGGAACCGGATGCAATGCGGCAAACGCTACTGTATCATTAAAAGCAAATATGCCGGCAATGCCATATGAAGTATCTCCCGCAAAATTTACTGTCCCCGGTGTCCACGTTGTTCCACCGTTTGTTGTTCGTGTAAATTCCCTGACAAAATGCATCTCATCTGCCCCATCATAAGCTACTGCCCACACAATATCAGGATCTACAATAAATATCTGATCGATCCCTCTCTGAGGAGTTGTAAAACCTGTATTCTGTTGTATCCAGGGCACTTGTGCTTTATTCTGTGAAATCAATGCAAAGAATGCCGCTAAAAGCCATGCCGTTCGGCAGGTAAATAAAATCGTCTTTTTCATAATTTTTTTATTTTTTGGTTGTTAATTAAATTTTATTGCCATTTAAAAAAATTCTTATATCATCTGATAAGAGAGATACGCCTTGTGATTATTTTTTTACCTGTATCAATAGTCAACAAATAAATTCCTGTACTGTTGTCTGACATATCCATCTGAAGCCAGGTGCTGGCATCCAGGTTATAGTCTTTTGAGAACAGCTTCTCTCCGAAAATATTATACAAAGTTATACAGGCTTTCCCTTTTGCAGCAGCATCCAGTTCAATATTTACAATACTGTTTGTCGGGTTCGGATATATCTTGATCTTTTCAGGGGCTGATATCTCCTTTAAAGCTAAAACCAACATTGAAGTATCCCATTTATAAATTCCCCCGTCACTGGCATCTGTATTAAATCCGCCAGCCCAGCCTGTATTCATATCATAAAACTTCACACATGTGTATTGAACAGAGCCGGTATCAATGTTTAAAAAACTTGAACAATCATTAATACTATATGAAGAGCCTTTGCCGGGGCCTCCACTCACATCAACCCATGTTGAAGGTGTTCCGGGAACATAGTCAAGATTTGGACTCTTTACATAATACCCTGATGGATATACCGTTGTCCATGATGTGCCGCCATTGGTGGTTTTTTTAATTGTATATGGTGAAGACTCTCTCAAAGCAAAACCGACATTATCATCTTTGAATATGACATTAGTATATGTATTTAATCCTGTTGATGAAACGGTCCATGTGTATCCTTTGTCTGTTGACTTATATACCCTGCCTTTTGTTGTGCTAAACCAGATAGTATTCTGATAAGTGTCAAAATAATTTACAATTGCTGTTTCTCCTGTGGTTGCATCCGGGATATTAGCGCCAGATACGACAGTCCAAGTACTGCCACCATTGGTTGTTGTATAAATTACATATTCGCTGCCGCTGGGATCTCCGACACATACACCGTCACTATTGTTAAAAAAGTGGATAAAATCAAGCCAGCTTGAAGAGAAATCAGGAGAGTTGGCAATTGACCAGGAAGTTCCTCCGTTGGTGGTTTTCACAATTACACCTCCGTTATCACCGGTCGGATACATTGCTGCAAATGCAACTGTATCCTTAAAAGCAAAGATGTTTGCAACACCGTAAATATCAGAGCCTGTAAAACTTATTGTGCCTGGAGTCCAGTCTATGCCCCCATTATTTGTTCTTGTAAATTCCCTTATGACATTTGCAGGATCTGTACCATCGTATGCTTTTGCCCACACCACATATGGATTAACAATAAATATCTGGTTAATGCCCCTGCTGGGAGTGGTGAAACCTGAGTTTTGTTTTTCCCATGCAGTCGGAGTCCCCCCGACGTTTATATATTTTGTTTTTACCTTTGTATCCTGTCCGTTGGCATTGACAGCAGTTAGTGAAACCTGATACTTTCCTGCTGTTGAATATGTTATGTTTTGCGGGTTCTGTTCGGTAGAAGTTGACGGACTGCCTCCCTGAAATGACCAGCTCCAGCTTGTCGGATTATTTGTGGAATGGTCGGTAAAATCCACACTGCTGCCAACAGCAGGGATTGTCGTGCTGGCAGTGAACATCGCAACAGGATTGTTTAAATCCGGGGGTTGTATCCTGCAAATAACACAGTTGTAATAGTTAAACTGATATGAAGCCGGATTCAGACTTCCAATTGTATAATAACCGTCACCCGACCCTGACCATCCCCAGTTGAAATGGAACTGATTTGAACTATTGTATCCGTCGCATACAAAAGCGTGGCCTCCTGCGCTGTTATCATATCCGCAGTATAGCATAGGCCTTGAGGCATCCAGGTCTGCCTTCAGCAGGTTGATCCAGTTAGCAGATGAAAATTCAGATTTGTATTTAAGTTCTGCCGTGCTCTGGTAGTTAAAATAATTTATTAATGCCGGCGAAACATAATATTCCTGAGACCCTGAACCGTCAGGGCTATAATACATATAAACAGAAATTCCGCAATGATACATTAATGTTGCAACAGCTGTATTGGAAGAAGACACATAATCCGGCATAACTCCCCAGTCGTAAGTTGTAGCACCAAAATTTGCCGATAATACTCCATAGTCAGGATGATTGTATGAATTAGACCCTGTACCTGTGGCAGGATAGTTCCAGTATTTCATTATCTGTGCCATAGCTGTGGCCATACAACCAGTGTATGTACGCCCACATGAACCAGCATCTACCGGACATAACGCATTATAATAACAACCCTGGTCCCATATTGTTGTACACAAAGGGCCGACATCCTTACTTTCATCATCTGTAAAATAATTGTTTCTTATTTTATCCCATTCTTTGATTGTCTGGGAATTATCCAGATCAGAATCAATAATATATTTTATCTGCCTGCTGTATTGGTTATTATACCACAACTGTGCATTCGGAGGAATATTATTCTTATCAAAATTCTTATCTGCTGAAAAACCGAGAACAGGAACAGAAGCATCATCAGCGGCAATCATAACATATCCGCCTGATTTGAATACAAACACATAAAAAGTTGTATCACCTTCATATAGCATCGCAATTACATCTGCAATCGTATAGTCCTGAATTTTTGCATTATAATGTTTGTAATAATTAACCGCTACCTTTTCAGCAGATTTAAGTGAAATATGAACTGCAAAAGAATTTACCCCGAAAAATAAAAACAAAATAATTATGTAAATTTTTTTCATATCAATACGTTTTCCGGGCAAATCAATTTTAAGACTACCTGGCCTCTGAAATGTTTCCCAAAATAATAAAAAATACAGGACACATCAAAAAGTATTATTTTTTAACAAAATAGTCTAAAACAAATATAGTAAAAACCACAGATATAAAAAAATATCTAAATTTGAAAGCAGGATTTTTATAAAACAGATTTAACCTTGAAATGAAAAAGATAATACTGATAACAGGAACATATCTAATGCTTTCGCTGCAGGCAGCAGCTTCACACGACAATACCACAGCGGGAGGGCGTTCAGCGGCAATGGGAAATTCATCAGTAACCCTGTGTGACTTCTGGGCGGTAAGCAACAACCAGGCAGGTCTGGCAAATTATAAAAATCCGGCTGGCGGAATATATTACGAAAACCGCTTCCTGATGAAAGAATTAAGCTTAAAATCCGGTGCTGTTATTGTGCCCACAAACTCAGGGGTTTTCGGAGTAAACCTTTCTTATTTCGGTTATTCGCTGTACAACGAAAAAAAAGCCGGGCTTGCTTACGGAAAAGCTTTAAGTAAAAATTTATCCGCAGGAATACAACTGGATTATCTCTCAACTCACATTGCTGAAAACTACGGAAAAAGAGACCTTGTAACATTTGAAGCAGGAGTTATCTATATGTTCAATAAAAACTTCGGTATAGGGGCGCATATATTCAATCCCATAAGAGTAAAACTGGCAGATTATGATGATGAAAGAATTCCGACCATACTCTGTGCAGGATTGTCCTATAAATTCTCCGAGAAAGTCTTTGCATGCATTGAAACAGAAAAAAATATCAACTACAGCCCGTCAGTTAAAGCCGGCCTTGAATACCATGTTGTTAAAGAACTTTACCTGAGAACCGGAATAAAAACAAATCCGATATCAAACACTTTTGGATTCGGGCTTGAACTGGGAAATCTGAAATTCGACTTTGCCACAGGAATACATCAGGTTCTGGGCTATACCCCGCAGCTTTCCCTTATCTATACTTTTAATAATACAAAGCCTGAATAATGAAAGCCGGAATTTTTCAGTATAGTTTCAATTTCCAGAAAACAACAGCAATACTTGTCTTCCTTTCAAATAGTGCATTCCTGAGTAGCTCTGCTCAGGATTCCATACTTAAAGACACATCCATAAATGATGTTGAAGAATCGCAGGAAATAGAGCAGCAAATTGAATATATTTCTGAAAATTCGGATGAAGAACTTGATTATACCCAGCTGATCGAAGATATAAGGCATTTTGAATCGGCTCCTCTTAATCTTAATACAGCAAGCCCTGAAGAGATGAGGCAGCTGCACTTTTTAAACGACGTGCAGATATACAATCTCATAAAGCACATACAGGAAAACGGCAAACTCATTTCCCTTAATGAGCTGCAGTCTGTGGATGGTTTTGATGCGGAACTGATAAACAGGATAATGCCTTATGTGACTATAGAATCAGCACTGGACATACCTCAGTTCCATTTAAAAAAAATAATTCAGGAAGGTGAAAATGATTTTTTTATAAGGTACCAGCGTACACTTGAAGAGCAGAAGGGATACACTCCTTTTGAAGATGCTGAAGATATAAATTCAAGATACCCTGGCGGGCCGGAAAAAATATATATGCGTTACAGGTTCACCTACCTGAATAACATCAGCTGCGGCATCACTGCTGAAAAAGACCCTGGTGAAGAATTTTTTACCGGTACGCAGAAAAACGGATTTGATTTTTATTCCGCCCACTTTTTCATGAGAAACATGGGGAAAATAAAAGCCCTGGCAATAGGCGACTACAATGCACAGTTCGGGCAGGGGTTGACTTTATGGACAGGGTTGAGTTTCGGCAGATCAGGAGAAGTCGCAGGTTTCAAAAAAAGCCCGCAGGGCTTCAGCCCTTATACCTCCACTGATGAAAATGAATTCATGAGAGGCGTCGCCACAACAATAGAAATAAAGAAACTGGAGATATCTGTTTTCTATTCACAAAAACATGTTGATGCAAATATTTCAGGGATTGATTCTTTAACAAATGACATCCTGTATGTGAGTTCGCTGCAATCAGGAGGCCTGCACAGGAAACCAAGCGAAGTTGAAGATAAGGATGCTCTCGGGCAGACAATTTTCGGGACACATATAGCTTTTAAAAACAGGCAATTCAACATAGGGGCTACAGCATGTAAAACAATATTTGACTCGGAAATAAAAAAGGACATGGCTTTATATAATCAGTTTGACTTCACCGGAAAAGAAAACATAAATACAGGTATTGACTATAATTACTACATAAAAACAATAAATATTTTCGGAGAGGTTGCCAGAAGTGATAACGGAGGCATGGGATTTATTAACGGACTGCTGATGGTCCCTGACCCGCATCTGACTTTTTCCCTGGTGCACAGAAAATATGACAAAGACTACCAGTCCATTTACAGCAATGCCTTCGGAGAAAACAGCAATAACAGCAATGAAGAAGGAATATGCATAGGTGTAAACATCAAAGCCGGCAGCAAATGGGCAATTTCTGCATATAATGACAATTTCAATTTTCCGTGGCTGAAATACAGAGTGGACGCACCATCGCACGGTACTGAGTATATGACACAGATTACTTATGCTCCGTCAAAGCAGACAGAGATGTATTTCAGGTTCAGGCAGCAGAACAGAAACTTAAACAGCGCAGATGGATCAGATTATATTAATTATATCGAAAAAACAATAAAAAGAAATTACAGGTGCAACTTTTCATATCAGGTGTCGCCGTCTTTCAGGCTTAAAAACCGTGTTGAATTTGTTGATTACAGAACCGGCGACAGCCCTGCAAAATACGGCTACCTGATCTTTCAGGATGTTTCTTATAAAAATTTAAAAAGCCCGTTTTCTTTTTCATGCAGGTATGCCCTGTTTGATGCTGACAGTTATGATGAAAGTATTTATGCTTATGAAAATGATGTCCTGTATGGATATTCCATCCCTGCTTATTATTACAGGGGCAGCCGCTTTTATATTGTCATAAAATATGAAGTCAGCAGGAATGTTGATATATGGCTGAGATATGCACAAAGCTATTACAGCAACCGAAGCACCATAGGTACAGACCTGGATGAGATAGACGGAAATATCAAATCAGAAATAAAAGTACAGATGAGGGTTAAATTTTAAACTATCGGGAAGTTGATCAGCCGACAATTATTTTTCTTACTTCATTTATATTGTCATTAGTAAGTTTTATAAAATAAATCCCTTTGGGATAAGCTGATAAATCAATCCGATAGTTATATGTTGATGCATTTATTTCTTCGCTGTAAATAACCTGTCCCTGAATATTCAATATTGAAACATTCACATTCTCTTTTATTCCATTCATTGATAAATTAAATGTTCCATTAGTGGGGTTCGGGTAAATAACAATACCTTCATTATTATAAATATCTTCAATACCTGAAGCTGCCGGTGACATTTTCTGAATAAAAATATCATAATCACCTGCTGAAGTCAGGTTATGTATTTCTGCTCCGGGATCAAAATCTACAGTACTTCGAAAAAATCCGGTTGTATAAATATTACCTACTCCATCCACTGCTATGGATAAACTACCATCAGTATCAGCCTCTCCTATTCGTTTGGCCCATACAAAATTACCCGATGAATCCAGTTTACTTACAAAAATCTCATATGACCCAAGTGAAGCCAACTCATACACTTCTGTCCCGGGGTCAAAATCAACTAAAAGACTAAAGATCCCGGTTGTATAAACATTACCTGCTTCGTCTGTGACTATAGATTCGCCAACATCATTATCTTCCCCGCCTATTTGTTTAGCCCATACAAAATCGCCTGATGAATCCAGCTTGCTTATAAAAATATCGCCATTATTTCCAATAACAGTGAACTCACAGGTTTCTGCTCCTGGGTTAAAATCAGCTATACCTTCAAAATTTCCTGTTGTATAAACATTGCCAGCACCGTCTGTAGCTATGGAAATAGGCATATCTCTATCTGTTCCACCCATCCGTTTAGCCCATCTGAAATTGCCTGACGAATCCAGTTTACTTATAAAAATATCTTCGCTTCCCCCGGCAGATACCAGATTACACACACCTGCCCCGGGGTCAAAATCTATTGTCCCCATAAAAAATCCTGTTGTATAAACATTACATGCTTGGTCTGTTGCTATGGATTCACCAACATCATAACTTACCCCACCAAATTGTTTAGCCCATTTAAAATTACCTGATGAATCCAGCCTGCTTATAAAAATATCATAATCACCTGCCGAAGTCATTTCGTATGTTTCAGGTCCGGGGTCAAAATCAGCCACACCTTCAAAAACTCCTGTTAGATAAATATTACCTGCTCCATCTATGGCTATAGAACGAGCATAATCCACATTTGTTCCACCGATTTGTTCAGCCCATTTAAAATTACCCGATGAATCTAATTTGCATATAAAAATATCCATTTGTCCGGTCGAGATTATGTTATATATTCCAGTTCCGGGGTCAAAATCTACTGTGTCTATAAAAACTCCTGTTACATAAACACTACCTGCTTCATCTATGGTTATAGAAATGCCATAATCATTATTTTTTCCACCCATCCGTTTTGCCCATATAAAATTACCTGATGAATCCAGTTTGCTTAAAAAAATATCTGCGCTTTCTGTGTCAGAAATCAGGTTGTATACCCCAGCTCCCGGGTCAAAATCAACCGTGTCCCTAAAATCTCCTGTTGTATAAACATTACCTGCTCCATCTATGGTTATAAAATAACCCTCGTCGACACTTGTTCCTCCAATTTGCCCGGCCCATTCAAATTTTGCATCCTGGGCATTAAGCAGCAGTCCTGCTGCGGTAATCGCAAATAATAGTAATAATTTTCTCATAGTTTTCAGAATTTATCTGCTAATTTATGTATTTGTGTTAAAATAACAAGTATGCTGCAAATATATTTCGATGCTTCGGCATCTCGTCAAGCTTAATGAACTTTTCTCAGCAACTTATTTATCTGTTATTATTTAAATAAATACTATTGCGAATATAATGAACTGTAATTCCTTTTCAGTTTTTCCACCACTTCATATACAGCAGGGCAAACTGATATATTTTTTAAGGTAATATCCGATATCTGAATAAAGCGTTTCCTGTCTGTATGCGGGTATTCATAACAGGCTTTAGGACGTATTTTATAAATACGGCAATATCTATCTTCGTTGAGAAAAGGACAGGGTGTGTCGTTAAAAACATAATCATTATCATTGTCAAGATGAAAATATTTTTCAGTTAAAGAAGCAGGACGTATTTTCAGAAACTTCGCTATTCGCTCAATATCTTTATCAGTAACGGCAGGACTGATGGTCTTACAGCAATTAGCACATTCAAGGCAACTGATGCGGGAAAAAACATTTTCGTGAATTTTCTGCACTATCTTGTCAAGGTCTCTGGGGTGATTTTTTTTCAGACGGGCGAAGAATTTTTTATTTTCCGCTTCGGCGCGCTTTGCCAGCTGGGGCAGTTCTTTTAAACTCGTCATAAATGAAATATTTTCAGAAAAATACAAACATTATACCTGCTTCCCCTGTCAAAATTTCTGCAGAAAAACAAACTATAAATTTTATTCGCTAATATACTTGACTTATTGAAAAAGGTTTTAATTATTCTTTTATAAATTTCCCGTTCGATACAACAATGTCATTCTGTAAAATATCATACAAATAAAATCCGCCGGATAAATCCGAAATATTGAAAGTGTTATCAAGAGTTACTATTTTATAGCTTATTTTCAACTGTCCAATAATATCATAAACCCTCAGAAAATAATTGTTGCCTGAAAAGTTTACATTCCTGATATTTACATGCATTTCATCGTTTGCCGGATTCGGAAATACGTTCACTTTTACAGTTTCATTTTTTATATTTCCCACCCCTGTTGACACATCTTCAATAATAAGCGGATTTGATGATAAAGGAAACGATAATGTACTTACATCCTGTATGCTTATATTTCCGTAAATATCAGTACATTGCTTTTCACCTGTAATATCAGGCGGCAGGCTGCCCAGCCCCCAGACGATATCATATTGCATGCCTGATTTAAAAACCCTGACATGTCCGGTAGAGAAATCGACATCTGTGCTGAACATATTCACCTGAGCGGAATCAATATCATTGAACTTATAATTCATCAGCCATAAGGTTAATAAACATAACTTTGCCTGACGTAACATACCAGCCCTGTAAAGTAAAGCTGAGCCGCCTATGCCTGATATGGTATCTCCCTGCTGGTCATAAAACACAACTTCAATATTATTAGCAAGTCCATAAGCATATAATTTAGCGTAGCGTGCTGCCTGGCTTTCTTCCGAGATATACGGCGTGGTGTCAGGGCCATGCGGAGAACCCTGATAAATGCCAAATTCCGTAATCCAGATATCATAATCTTTCCCATACAATTCGGTCTTTTCTTCCACAAAGTGCAACTGGTCTGTGAGAAAATCGAAATTAAAAGCCGTATCACGTGGTTCGTTCACATGAAGATTAGCCACTTCAAAATAATCATGTTCTATATCGTAAAAGTCTTTCCAAAAAGTGGAATCATACCTGCCTATTGTTCCGCCATGCAACAACTGACATTCACTGCAAGCGGCTTTCATGGCGTCGTATGTCATCCGCAAATCATGACCGTAATTTGTCGGCCCTATAAAATTTCCACATGGGCCTTCAGGTTCATTATTGAATTCATAATAAATTACAGGCTGTGTCAGCCCCGGCATATCATCTATGCCATCATAATCATAACGTTCAACCAGATTCTGGATAAATGTTTTATATCGTGTGGTATCGCCATCACATATCTTTCCCGTACGCCCATTGTTAATAAAATACATTGCAGCATTGGAACCGAACAGATTGGTGCAGCCGGAACCTGATAAATTATTACATTCCATTGACGAATCAGCGTAAGGATTGATGGTAGCAATTACGTTTACACCGTTTCTGTTAGCTATTGTAACAATAGTATCCGTCAACAAATACGAATATGTTCCCGGAACAGGTTCTATCAGTGCCCATGAAAAGGATTCGGGGCCGCGCATTGCAAAAACGCCCATTTTCCGCGCCAGCACAAAATAATTTGACAACTTAACCTGTGCATTCGTGAGGGCAGGAGTAAAATATGCAGGATTATTATACAAATCATAAACGCTGGATGTGTCAACAACTGAACGTGCATTTTGCCCCAGCACCAGAGGCCCCATTTCTCCCTGTAATATTCCTATACGACCTGTCCCCGGAGCAGGATTCAGGTTTCTTAACCATGAAGCGGCATTTGACGCTGTAGATGTTAGAGTAAAAACAGTATCGTTTTGTGTAAACGCTGCAAAACAAATCATCCAGCAATAAATAAAAATGTATATTTTTTTCATAATAAAAATTTTTATAGTACAAAGATATATAATTGTAAAAATGTAAATGTAAAAATACATAAAAAATTATTTCAAAATATTGAACACCGAACACTGCCTGTAACAACAGATATAGAATATTAAAAAGTTATATTGATTTCCTTTTTATATCTCATAATTCTTTATAAATTATTAAAACAAAAAAGGCAGCCACAAGGCTGCCTCTCCAAAGGATTGATTAGTAACCAAAAAAACTATAATCCTATTGTTTAACGAATTTTGTACTGAACATACTGCTGCTATCATTTATCCTGAGGACATAGAATCCTTTGTTCAGATTATCAACAGATATTTTATGCAGTGTTCCTGAATTTAAATTTCCTTTTACAACAATCTTACCGCAGATATCATAGATGCTGTATCGGGTCTTTGTGTCATTAACATTCAGTTCTACATTTAAAAAAGTTTCTGCAGGATTGGGATATACTTTCATTTCCCTGACAAGTTGTTTATGCTCTTTAACACTTTGAATTAATCCACCGCATGGATTTTCATTATTTTTATATGCTGTCCTTACTGAGTCTATCATCACCTTCAGTAATTCCACAGAAGCAAGCGGCCCACCTGAATCTGCCCTTGCCCACGTAAAAGCAAGGTCGAGTTCCTGAATTGTACCTGCTTCAAAAGTAAAAGGCCCAATTGTTCCTAAACCTCTCCTGTCACCATATATATTTCCTGCCTGTGCTTCTGTCCAGTACATGCCGCCATCAGGAAACTGAGTTGGAACACCATCTGTTCCCCAGTTACATGAATCTGAATTATCGGGAAACATATATTTGCAAACAGGCCCGCTGGCTTCAGGGTCGTTGGGGTGTGCGTTGCCTCCTGTCTGCATAGGCAGCCCGTCCCTCCATATACCTTTTAAGTAATTGTAATATTCAACTGCAGTTTTTGGATCTCCCTGAACACCCATTGTGTTATTGAAATAAACGAACCCTGTCATACCCATTCTTTCGTTGTCAATTATGCTGTCACCAAAGTTCAGGCCGTTTATTGCATACTGGTCATTTACTTCAGGGTTGCTAAGGATAGAGCAGTTGCCTGTATATTCAGGATTGTCTTCTCCGTCAGCATCCACATAAGGGCCGCCTAATATAGTAACTGCCTGTGCAGGCGGCTGATCGCCATAATGACCCGGCAAGCCTGTTCCATCAACCTGTTTCCCGTTATAAACAAAATATGAACCGCGTCCAACATCACAGCCGATATAATCATCCCATGCATCACCT
>CAZSJF010000001.1:25826-41130 GCA_964606705.1 uncultured Bacteroidales bacterium | reverse complement strand
ACCCCTGTTCAGGCAATTATTGATACGGAAGATAGGGATATTTTTGTAAAGAAACTTAATGAAATAGATGTAAAGACACCTCAGAGTATTGCTGTAAATAATACTGAAGATGCTGTAAAAGCTGCAGAAAAGCTGGGCTATCCGGTGATAATACGTGCGGCGTATGCTCTTGGAGGCCTTGGCAGCGGATTCTGCAATAATGAAAATGAGCTGAAAGCACTGGCATCAAAAGCATTTTCATATTCAAAGCAGGTACTTGTTGAAGAGTCATTGAAAGGATGGAAAGAAGTGGAATATGAAGTTGTGAGGGATAAATATGACAACTGCATCACTGTATGCAATATGGAAAATTTTGACCCGCTTGGCATACATACAGGCGAAAGCATTGTTGTTGCTCCTTCCCAGACTTTGTCGAACAGGGAATACCATAAGCTCCGTGAATTGTCAATAAGGATCATAAGGCATGTCGGCATTATCGGCGAATGCAATGTGCAGTTTGCCCTTGACCCCAATTCTGAGGATTACAGGGTTATTGAGGTTAATGCCCGACTGTCGAGGTCAAGTGCGCTGGCATCCAAAGCAACGGGCTATCCTCTTGCTTTTGTTGCGGCCAAGTTGAGCCTGGGATATGGGCTTCATGAGCTAAAAAACAGCATTACAAAAACTACGACAGCATGTTTTGAACCTGCGCTGGATTACATAGTCTGCAAAATACCGCGTTGGGACCTGAACAAATTTCAGGGAGTGTCAAAGCAGATAGGCAGCAGCATGAAAAGCGTGGGAGAAGTAATGGCTATAGGCAGAAACTTCGAGGAAGTTATTCAGAAAGGCTTGCGCATGATAGGCCAGGGTATGCACGGATTTGTCGGTAATACGAATCTGAGTTTTGAGAATATTGAAAAGGAACTTGAAAATCCTACAGATTCTAGAATATTTGCAATTGCCAGCGCTCTTGAAAAAGGCTATTCCGTTGACAGGATTCATGAATTGACCAGAATCAGCAAGTGGTTCCTGATAAAACTTAAAATAATTATCGACATTAAAAATGATTTAATAAGCTATGATTCGCTTGATGCTGTTCCTGAAGAACTTCTGATAAAGGCAAAGCAAGCAGGATTCTCTGATTTTCAGGTTGCCAAATTTGTATTAAGAAGCAGTGCGGAAAATATTGAAAAAGATATTCTTAAAGTCAGGAAGTTCAGAAAAGAAAACAAGATTGTCCCCGTAGTAAAACAAATTGACACTTTAGCTGCCGAATATCCTGCAAAAACAAATTATCTTTATATGACATACAATGGCACGGAAAACGATATCAGTTTTGAGAATGATAACAAATCCGTGATAGTTCTTGGTTCGGGTGCATACAGGATAGGGAGCAGCGTTGAGTTTGACTGGTGTAGTGTTAATGCTATAAATACCATAAAAGAACAAAGCTATCGTTCTGTAATGATAAATTATAATCCTGAAACAGTCAGCACCGATTACGATATTTGTGACAGATTGTATTTTGAGGAGTTGTCTTTTGAAAGGGTGATGGATATAATAGATCTGGAAATCCCGAAAGGAGTTATCGTTTCCATGGGTGGCCAGATACCGAATAATCTGGCAATGCGGCTTTATGAACAAGAAGTGAATATACTGGGAACCTCCCCTGTTTCTATTGACAAGGCTGAAAACAGGCATAAGTTTTCGACCCTGCTTGATAATCTTAAAATAGACCAGCCGCGATGGAAAGAACTTTCAACTGTAAGCGACATTTTTAAATTTGTAGAAGAGACCGGATTTCCGCTTCTTATCCGTCCCTCCTATGTCCTTTCCGGAGCAGCGATGAATGTGGTTTCCAACAAGAATGAGCTTGAACATTTTTTAACCCTGGCAAGAAATGTTTCAAAACAATATCCTGTGGTTGTATCGGAATTTATAGAAAATGCCAAGGAAATAGAGATTGATGCCGTTGCGCGTAAAGGAGAAATTATTGCCTATGCTATTTCCGAACATATTGAATATGCAGGTGTGCACTCGGGTGATGCAACCATGATATTTCCGCCGCAGAAGATATATTTTGAAACAGTACGAAGATTAAAGAAGATCACAAGGAAGATTGCACAGGCTCTTGATATTTCAGGCCCTTTTAATATACAGTTCCTTGCAAAAGACAATGATGTTATGGTGATAGAATGCAATTTGAGGGCATCAAGGAGTTTTCCTTTTGTGTCAAAAGTACTGAAAGTAAATTTTATTGATATCGCAACCAGAATAATGCTTGGCGCTGATGTTAAAAAACCGGATAAATCTATTTTCGACCTTGATTACATTGGTGTTAAGGCTCCGCAGTTTTCTTTCTCACGCCTCCATAAAGCCGATCCTGTGATTGGTGTTGACATGTCTTCAACAGGCGAAGTGGGATGCATAGGGGAAGATTATTATGAAGCACTTCTGAAATCAATGCTCTCGGTTGGTTATTCAATACCGCGGAAAAACATTCTGCTTTCCACAGGGCCTATTGAAGATAAGGTGGCTTTGCTTGATACAGTAAAAATGCTTTATAGTATGGAGTTCAAATTGTATGCCACGCGCGGTACACAGGAATTCCTTGCAAAAAACGACGTACAGGCAGAGGTGCTTCACTGGCCGGATGAAGATAAAAAACCCAACACCCTTGATTATCTGAAAGAAAAAAAGATAGACCTTGTAATAAATATTCCGAAAAATCTTTCTGCCAGTGAACTCAATAACGATTACCTTATCCGCCGCAATGCTGTTGATTTCAATATTCCGCTGATAACAAACTCACGGCTTGCAAAAGCTTTTATTGTTTCATTTTGCAAGATGAAGATCGAAGACATAGCTGTTAAAAGCTGGGATGAGTATAATTAAAATTAAAATACCACTTTTATTTAGAAAATTTAATCCTGAACCCGGTTGTTCCTTCTGATAATATACCTTGAAAGCAATATAAATAAAATCAGGCTGGGAATAATAATAACAAAACGTTTAATTATGATTATCTTTTTTTGCAGAGAGAGTAATTTTGCTTCCTCTTCCTTTGTTAATTTTTCTTTCTCGTATTGCAAATTTAATTTTTCTATAGCCTTTGTGTTTTCAATGTTGAAAATAGAATCTTTCATTTGAATAAATAAGTTGTGGTATTCATATGCTTTTTTGTAATTATGCAAGTTGTCGTATGTTGCTGATAAGTTCTGATATATTGCTTTCATAACATCCAGAGCTCCTGCTTCTTTTGCCAGAATTAATCCCTTTTCGGCATCTTTGATGGCTTCTTTATATTTTCCCTGTTTAACATTTAAGGCTGAAATATTATTATAATATTCAGCTATGCCTGTTTTATCTTCGGATTTTTCATAAATAATTAATGACTTAATAAAAAAATCCGATGATCTTTTATATTTACCCTGTATAGAATAAATCTTGCCGATATTAATGTAAGTTTTAGCCATATCTTGTTCATTGCCCAGCATTTCTCTCATTTTTAATGACTTTCGGTAATATACCAATGCTTTATCATAATAGCCTTGAACAGAATAAATATTTCCTATATTGTTATAACATTTTGCTACACCTGTTTTATCTTCCAGTCTTTGAATGATCTGTAATGACTTAATATAATATTCAAGAGCCTTATCATAAATGCACTTTATACAATAAGCATTTCCGATATTCATCAGGCATTTTGCTTTATATTTTTCACTGTTTGCTTTCTCTGCTATAGAAAATGCTGTATTATAATAGTAAATAGCTGTATCTGGCATAGTGTCTAAATAAACATGTCCTATATCGAGCAGCAGTTCTATTTTAACAGTATCTTCTGCTGAAGTTTTATTTATTTTTTCAAACAGATTTTTAATCCCGTCGGATTCGCCGGAAGTTGAAAAGCAAACAGATGTTTTTATCAAAAGAGTGATAAAAATAAATAATGTCATCTTAAATTTATTCTGCATAAGTTGTAAGAATTATGTTGATATAAAAGGTAAAATTATATTAAATAAAATTCTCGCACAAATTGATAGGCACAAATTGATTAACAAGATAATCAGAACTATTTACTATTATCAAAATTTTATTCATAGTTTTGCATAAGTTTAAGTGAAAACAAATTATTATGAAAAGAAAAGTGTTTATTTTATTAAGCCAACTGATAATTATTTGTAGCGTATATAGCCAGTCAGGCTGGGAATTTCAAAATCCCAAACCACAGGGCAACGACCTTAAGGATTTGAGTTTTTACGACAGGGATAATGGTTGGGCTGTTGGCGTCTGCGGGATGATTATTCATACCTCCGATGGCGGTGTAAACTGGGATATACAAAAATCAGGGACTACAAAACATCTGTACAGCGTTAAAGCTTTTTCTTCCTCAATTGCCATAGCTGCAGGCGAAAGCGGAACAATATTGAGAACAACAAATGGAGGCCAGACATGGAGCGAGATCAGCAGCGGAACTACTAATTTTATTGTTGAAATGTTTTTTCTTGACCAGCAGAACGGTTTTGCCATTACTTCCTTTGGTGGCGATCTCCTGAAAACAACCGACAACGGACTTACATGGAGCAAAACCAGCACAGGCATTACCGAACAGGCTAATGATGTATGCTTTGCTAATGCGGATACAGGCTTTATTGTATGCGGAGGCTTTTTCTCTGAAACAGCTTTGTATAAAACCGAAGACGGAGGAGATACATGGGTAAGCCAAAGCCTGACAACAACATATTCTCTTAATTCGGTTTTTGCTATAGATACTGTTGCATGGATTGTGGGCTATGACGGCGTGATACTTAAATCAACAAATAAACTTTCCGAATGGAGGACTATCAATGCAGGCAATATACTTACGAAAAGCCTTTATACTGTTAATTTTTATGACATGAACCATGGTTTTGCAGGCGGTGAAATGGGGGAAACAAGAGTGACTACAGATGGCGGAGAGACATGGAATACTATAATGTCTGATTTCGTTCAGTGGAAAACTGTAAGGAAGATACAGATGGTTGACTCGCTTTACGGATACCTTGTAGGCGATAAAGGTAAAATGATGAAAACAACAAACGGTGGTCTGAACTGGACACATATGGACAGGAGGATAAGGGCAAATCTATGGAGCGTATGGTTTAATGATGTGAATAACGGCATAGCTGTTGGCGATTCAATGACTTCTGCGGGGGGATGGACAGATGCAAAAATATATGGCACAACTGACGGCGGCCAGACATGGAAACTCAAATCAACAATAAATAATGCAACCCTTCTCGGTGTGCATTTTCCGTCAGATCTTACAGGTTATGCTGTAGGATTCAATGGTTCAAAGGCAATATATGCCAAAACAACAGACGGAGGTGAAAACTGGACATCAGATGTTATTAATAATTTCGGAGGGAAATTGTGGAGTGTTTATTTCTATTCCACTACGTCAGGTATTGCAGTGGGCGATTCGGGAGTGATTATGAAAACAGTTGACGGAGGAAGCACATGGCAGAAAAAAAATTCAGGAACCTCAAACAATCTTTTTTATACATGCTTTTCATATAATCTTACCGATGCACCGCCGCAGGATACCGGATTTACAGGCTTTGCTGTCGGAGGTTCTGGAACGTTCATTAAGACTCACGATTTAGGAGAAAGTTGGGATACTGTTACAACAGCTATAACAAGTTCTATATACGGAATTTCAGTTGTGCCGAGAAAAGCAATATGGACATGCGGCAGTTCCAGCAGCATATATAAATCAGTTACGAACGGAATATTTGTAAAGCAGACTCTGCCTGTATCTGCAACATGGGTTGCAATCCATGCACCGGATACAAGTTACGCATGTGCTGTTGCAAGTTATGGCGGGTTGGTAACAACAACAGACGGAGGGACAACATGGACACAACATAAATTTACTTTAAACACCTTTAATGCTTTACACTTCGAAGATAAAAATGAAGGATGGCTGGTTGGAGAAGCAGGAACGATCATCCACACGTCAACAGGCGGAATGCAAGGCATTAGGGAGAATTCAATCGTTCAGGATCTAAATATCCTGCTTGAGCAGAATTATCCGAATCCGTTTTCTAACACTACACAGATAGTATTTTCTGTTGCAAAAGAATCTCCTGTTGATATTAATATTTATGATATGTATGGCAAAGAAGTAAAAACGCTTTTGAGCACTATTGTCCGTCCGGGCAAATACCAGATAACCTTCAACGCCGGCGAACTTCCGAATGGAATATATTTTTATGAATTACATTCAGGAGCATATTCTTCAGTTAAAAAAATGATCATACAGAAATAATTTGTAATTATTTTATCACTAAATTAGCACTCACAAATAAAACTATACAAAATATATGCCTATACTGGGTCCTATAATAAAAAAAGCTATTGAAATAAGAAGCAAGGTTCCTAAGATAATTAAACCTAAAGATTCATATAAGGTCCAGAAGAAATTACTGAAAAAGCTGTTAAGAAAAGCTCAGTTCACGGCATTCGGAGAATATTACAAATTTTCGGAAATATTAAGCCAGAAAGACGTTATAAAGGCTTTTCAGGATAATGTTCCTGTTCATGATTATAATAAAATATTTAAAAAATGGTGGTACCGTACTTTGTCGGGAGAAGCTTTTGTGTGCTGGCCTGACAGGGTAAAATATTTTGCATTGAGTTCGGGAACATCTGAGGCTTCAAGTAAGCAGATACCTGTTACAAATGACATGCTTAGGGCAATTAAAAAGACAAGTGTCAGGCAAATCACAACCCTTGCAAAGCATGATTTCCCTAATGAATTTTATGAAAAAGGCATATTGATGCTGGGAGGGAGCACTCACCTTGTTTATAACGGGAAGTATTATGAAGGAGATTTGTCAGGTATTACAGCGGGCAATATTCCTTTCTGGTTCCAGTATTTCTATAAGCCAGGCAGAAAAATTTCCAAAGAACGTGACTGGTCAACCAAACTGGACGAAATAGTAAAAAAAGCAAATAACTGGGATATAGGTGTTATATGCGGTGTGCCTGCATGGCTCCAGATACTGATGGAAAAAATCATCAGTTATTATAATGTAAAAACAATACATGATATATGGCCTAATCTTTCTATTTACGTCCACGGAGGTGTTTCCTTTGAACCATATAAAAAAGGATTTGAAAAATTGCTTTCACATCCGTTAACATATATTGAAACATATCTGGCCTCGGAAGGATTTATTGCTTATCAGACACGTCCCGATACTAATTCTATGCAGCTTGTTACAGATAACGGATTGTTTTATGAGTTTGTGCCGTTTAATGACAAAAATTTTGATAATGAAGGAAATCTTATAAGTAATCCGGAAACTCTGACAATAGATCAGGTTGAAGAGAACAAAGGATATGTTTTGCTGCTTTCCTCATGTGCAGGGGCATGGAGATATATGATCGGCGATACAATAAAATTTACTTCAAAGGAACTTTGCGAGATTGCAATTACAGGGAGGACCAAGCATTTTCTGAACATCTGCGGGGAACATCTCTCCCAGGACAATATGAATACAGCAATTAAAATGCTTGAAGACAAATACAATGTGGAAATAAGGGAATTTGCCGTTGCAGGTATAAGGCATAGCTCAATGTTTGCACATAAGTGGTATCTGGGAATAGACTCAGGATTTGATGCGGATGTTGCCAGAAAGGAAATAGACAACTTTCTGAAAGTGCTTAATGATGATTACAGGGTTGAGCGTATAGCCGCCATCCGTGATGTGTTAGTTGAAATATTGCCATCGAAAACATTTTATGAATGGCTTAAAAAACAAGGTAAGGAAGGTGGTCAGAATAAATTTCCACGTGTGCTTAGGAATGAAAAATATATCAGTTGGGAAGAACATATTAAAGTTTCCGTATCTTAAACATAACAGTCAAATATGGGTAATGCTTTTTTGCAAGGAATTCTGTTAGGGTTTACTTTGGCTATACTTATCGGTCCTGCCTTTTTTACTCTTATTCAGACAAGTATCAGCAGCGGATTCAAGTCCGGCTTTTTACTTGCATTGGGAATATTAATAAGCGATATTACATTGATAACACTTTGCTATGTAGGAGCATCTCAGATAGTGCTTTATACCGAGAAAAAAATGTATATATATTTCGGAATAATCGGAGGTTTGATCTTGTTTGCCATTGGCATAATTACAATCATAAGAACGCCGAAGAAAATAATGAACAGAAGAAAATCAAAAGAAAGGCCTAAACCTGTGGGGCTTTTATTAAAAGGTTATTTTCTTAATATTGCAAATCCGTTTGTATTATTGTTTTGGCTGGGTGCAATGAGTTGGGTAAGTACTGAATTCCGCCTTGAGGAGAGATTCGTTATTTCTTTTTTCTCAGGAACACTCTTTACAGTGTTTTCTACGGATATAATAAAATCTTACATTGCAAATAAAATCAAAGATCTTTTGAGACTGAGATTGCTCATATGGATTAACAGGATTGTTGGTGTTTTGTTGTCAGTTTCCGGTATTGTTCTTATATTTAGGATATTATTTAAAATACATTAATGTATAGTAATGCCAGATGCATACAATATACTTTTAGAGAAACTCAATGAATTTATAAGAAAATATTATAAAAATCAACTTATAAAAGGATTTTTATATGGACTTGCTTTACTCTTAAGTTTCTATCTTATTATTGTACTTACAGAGAATTTTGCATATTTCGGAATATTTACGAGAACAGTTATTTTTTATTCATATATAGGACTTTCCTTATTTGTTTTATGGCGGCTTATTATAACACCGCTGTTTAAACTTTATGATATCGGGAAAACTATTTCTCATGAATATGCAGCACAGATCATCAGCAGGCATTTTGCAGAGATAAAGGATAAACTTATAAATACCTTACAATTAAAGCAGCTTAGTGATAATAATCCTAAGAATATAGAACTGATTCGTGCAAGCATTGACCAGAGGATTGCCGAACTGAAACCCATCCCTTTTGTTTCTGCAATAGATTTTTTGGCTGTAAAAAAAGGCTTCAGATATGCTGCCATACCTTTGATCATAATAATTATTATTTTACTGACCTCTCCCTCGTCAATCACTGAGCCCACAACAAGAATATTAAAACATCACTCTTACTTTGAAAAGCCAACCCTCTTCAGGTTCAAAATATTAAATAATAAACTTGAAGTGGTTCAGCACGAAGATTTTCAGCTTATGATAAAAACGGAAGGCCCTGTTGTGCCTGATAAGGCATATATAAAAATAGACAATACGTTATACAGGTTAACAAAAGAGAACAATATCCTGTTCAGCCATGATTTCAAGAACGTACAGAAAAATATTGTTTTTAAAATAGTGACGGAAGATTATACCACTCCCGAATATGAGCTAAAAGTACTGCCAAGGCCTGTTATCCTGAATTTTGAGATATCTCTTGATTATCCTAAATATATCCGTAAGAAAAATGAAGTGCTTGAAAATACAGGTGATCTGGTAATCCCGTGTGGCACTAAAGTAATGTGGAATTTCCTTACAAAAGATACAAGACAGATAATTATCGCTTATGAATATAAAAAACATAATGTCAGAAAGGATGAAAAAGCCGATATCTTCAGGGTTACTGATAGTTTTGTCAGGTCTTTGAATTACTATATCACCTCTTCCAATGAATTTCTGACAGGCAGGGATTCCCTTATTTATTCCATTAACATAATACCTGATGAATTCCCGGGCATAAATGTTGAGGAATACAGGGATTCCGTATATGAACAGAATTTTTACTTTAACGGGATGATTAAGGATGATTATGGTTTTAATAAACTGACGTTTAATTATAAAGAAATCAATCCCGGCGTTTCTGACAGTTTGAAAGGATATTCTTCTGTAATACCTGTAAATACTGCCGTTACATATCAGCCATTTTCTTTTCATTTTGATATATCAACGTTATCTGTTAATCCCGGAGATGAGATAGAATACTATTTTGAAGTATGGGATAATGACGGTGTGAACGGGAGCAAATCCACACGTTCGCAAAAGATGACCTATAAATTGACTACAGTTGAAGAACTTAAACAAAATACGGAAGAAAAAAACGAACAGATAAAAGATGATATCGCACAAACAATAAAAGAAGCGAAAAAATTACAGGAACAGGCTGATGAATTGAATAAAAAATTTCTTGAAAAAAATAAACTGACATGGCAGGAAAAAAAACAGGTTGAGGACCTGCTAAAAAAACATGAGGAACTTCAGAAAAAAATAGAAAATATACAGAATCTGAATGAGGAAAAGTCTGTAAAAGAAGACCAGTACGCCAAGCCAAATGAAGAACTGCTCAAAAAACAGGAACAACTAAACAAACTGTTTGAGGAAGTTATGACAGACGAAATGAAAGAGCTGTTTGAAAAACTGCAGGAAATGCTTGATGAACTGAATAAAGATGAAGTTAAAAACATGCTTGATAAGATCAAGTTTAATACAAAAGATATTGAAAAGCAGCTTGACAGGAACCTTGAAATATTCAAACAACTGGAGCTTGAGAAAAAACTGAATGAAGCTATTGAGAATCTTGATAAACTGGCGGAAAAGCAGGAAAACCTTTCAGAGAAGACAAAAGAAGAAAAAGACCCTGACAACATGTTAAAGCAGGAACAGGAAAAAATAAATGAGGAATTTAATAATGTAAGAAAAGACCTTGATGATGTACAGAAGAAGAACAAGGAACTGGAATACCCCAATGATTTAAAGAATACCGATAAGGAAGAAGAATCTATTGAGGGGGAACTGAAAAACAGCAGTGATTTACTGGAAAACGCGAAAAATAAAAAGGCTTCGGAATCACAGAAAAATGCCTCTGATCAGATGAAAAGCCTTTCAGAGAAACTTAACGATATGATGGAGCAGATGCAGGCAGGTGCAATGGCTGAAGATATAGATGCCCTGCGCCAGATACTCGATAACCTTGTAAAAGTTTCATTTGCACAGGAAGAACTTATAAGTAAAACTTCAGTTACGAAATTTAATGACCCTCAATATGTTAAAAATATTGAAAAACAAAAAGGGCTTAAGGACGACCTGAAAATGATTGAAGATTCACTGTTTGCCCTCAGCAAGAGGCAGGTGCAGATAGAACCTATTGTTAATAAGGAAATCTCAGATATCAACATGAATGTTGACAAAGCACTCGGTTATATGAATGACAGGCAAGCATCTCAGGCAGCCGGCCGGCAGCAGTATGTTATGACATCTGTTAATAATCTTTCACTGCTTCTGTCAGAATCTTTGGAAAATATGCAGAACCAGATGATGAAAGCTAATTGCCATAAAAAGCAGGGAAGTTGTTCCAATCCGGGAAACTGCTCAAAACCAGGTAACGGGGAATCCTCAATAAAATCGCTAAGGCAGCTGCAGGAACAGCTGAACAAGCAGATTGAAGAACTCGGAAAGAGCATGAAGCCCGGCAACACCAATCAGGATTATGGGCAGAAAACGATAAGCGAACAGCTTGCACGCCTTGCAGCACAACAGGAAGCCATAAGAAGGGAACTGCAGAAACTAAGCGGTGAATTGAAAAATAACGGCATAGGAAATAACGGGGAACTGGAAAAAACAACCAAAGACATGGAAAAAACTGAAACCGACCTGGTTAACAAAATAATCTCCCAGGAAACTTTAATGAGGCAGAAAGATATCCTGACTCGCTTACTGGAATCAGAGAAAGCGGACAGGGAAAGAGAAACTGATAACAAAAGAGAGTCAAAAGAAATAAAAAATGATTATTTTAGCAACCAAAATAAATTTTCAGAGTATAATAAGTTAAAACAGAAACAGGAAGAATTGTTAAAAACTTTTTATCCGACTTTGAAACCTTTTTATAAAAATAAAGTAAACGAATATTTATATAACTTTGAAGACTAAAAAATGATATGTTAAACAAGAAGCAGGAACTGAGACTTTCATCATCACTCGATGACCTCCATAAAGTGGAAAGATTCGTTGACAGTATTTGTGATGAGTTCAATATAAACAATAATTATTTCGGGAATATAATAATAGCGTTGACCGAAGCAGTTACAAATTCCATTGTGCATGGCAACAACCAGGATAAATCAAAAACAGTTACGGTAACTTTTGAACATAAGCCCAAAGGATTGATCTTTACAATTAAAGATGAAGGCAAAGGATTTGATCATAAGAGTATCCCTGACCCTACAGATGTAGAAAAATGCCCTAATCCTGAAGAAGGAAGAGGTATGTTCCTGATAAAATCCCTTTCCGATGAGGTTGTGTTTTCCGATAATGGCTCCAAAATTGAAATTATTTTTAAAATATCCAGTATAAATAAGGAACTTGCTTTAGACAGGGCAGGGAAACTGAAATCTTATTATACTGAAAAGCAAAATGTTCAGAAAGCAAAATAAATGCCTGACAATGCCGTAAACTTCTTCTCGGAAGAAACTCCTTTTAAGTTTAAGAATAAAAACGTTTTCAGAAAGTTGATCTTGTTTATACTGAAAAAAGAAGAAAAAATCCCCGTTAACATAAACTATATATTCTGCGGAGACAAATATCTTTTAAAGCTCAACAAATCATATCTTAAACGCGATACCCTCACTGATGTCATAGCTTTTGACCATTCAGAAAAAAACAAAATCTCCGGTGACATTTTCATAAGTATTGAACGCATTAAAGAAAATGCGGAAAAATTCAATACCTCATTTAATAATGAACTTTGCAGGGTAGTTGCACACGGTACACTCCACCTGTGCGGGTATGAAGACAATACAAAGCAGAAAAAGAAAATTATGACAACCAAGGAGAATTATTATTTGTCTTGCTTATAGATTTAAATAAAAAATTTTATTAACCTGCAAACCTTATCAAAAGCAATTTCCATCTTATCGTTGATAATAATTTTATCAAACTTTTCAGCATAAGACAATTCATCTGTTGCCCTGCTTATCCTTTTCTCCAGGCTCTTCTTGGTTTCAGTAGCCCTCTTTTTAAGTCGGGCTTCTAAAACCTCTATTGACGGTGGCCTTATGAATATTGCCAGAGCTTTCTCCTTATATGTTTTTTTGAGGTTCATGCCCCCTTTGACATCAATATCAAAAATCGCATGATTATTATTTTTCCATATCCTTTCAATTTCTGATCTCAGTGTGCCGTAATACTGATTGTCATAAACCTCTTCCCACTCAACAAATTCATCATTTTTGATTTTACGTTTAAATTCTTCTGTTGAGAGGAAATAATAATCTATACCGTTGGTTTCGTTATCTCTTTTTTTTCTGTTGCAGGCGGAAATGGAAAATTCAAGGGCAGGAATTTTTTCAAGTAATTTTTTTACTATCGTTGTCTTACCTGAACCTGAAGGGCCGGAAATGATTATCAGTTTTCCCTGCATTTACAATATATTTAAAAGTTGTTCCTTTATTTTTTCCAGTTCATCTTTCATCTGTACGGCTATCTTCTGAATATCTGCGTCATTTGCTTTTGAGCTTATGGTGTTTATTTCCCTGCCTATTTCCTGTGCTATAAACCCTAATTTTTTTCCGCCGGATGTTTCCTTCATAGTTTGAATAAAGTAATCACAGTGTTGTTTCAGCCTTGTCTTTTCTTCAGTTATATCCAGTTTTTCAAGGTAGTATATTATTTCCTGTTCAAACCTGTTTTTGTCAGTGTTAATGTCGTTTGACAGCTCATTTAATTTATTTTTTAACCTTGTTCTGACATCTTCTATTCTTTTACTTTCATATTTATCAATACTTTGCAGTAATTTCAGAATCAGCTGTATTCTCTTTGTTATATCTTTTTCAAGGGATTTTCCTTCCTGTATGCGGTAATTATCCAGCTGATTTATGGCTTTATCCAGTGCAGATATGATGTTTTCCCATTCACCCTTGCTTATTTCCTCATTTTTTGAGGAAAAAACTTCAGGCATTCTTACAGCTAAAGACAGAAAATCTGTATTATGCTTGTGTTTTATCTCTGAAGAGAACGACTGAAGGTCTTTATAATATTTCTTTGCAAGAGCTTTGTTGAATGAATAATTGCATGAATCATCCGATTTCTCAACAGAGATAAACAAATCTATCCTGCCTCTTTCAAGCCTGCCTCCGATGACAGAACGCATATCTATTTCTTTTTCTTTGTATATGTAAGGGATCCTTGTATTGAAGTCAAGCTGTTTGCTGTTCAAAGATTTTATTTCAACAGTGATGTTTTTGTCTTTGTACCTGCACACAGCCCTTCCGAAACCTGTCATTGATTTTATCATGATATATGTATTTTAGATATATCGGCAAAAATAGTAAAATTATATACCAATTAATAATTCATGTTAGGCAAATTCATTCTATAAACTTTATAAAAAACTTACCTTTTAATAGCCGCAAGCCACAAGCTTCAAGCTATAAGATGTTAGCTCCCAACTTGCTTGAGGCTTGCAGCTTGTAGCTAAATTCTTGCCCATAGATAAGTATATAGCTTTATAAATTACCATTCAAATTAATTTTATTTTCACTTAATATCAGGTTATTTAAGAGTTTGTTTGTAATTTTGAATCCGATTATTATGGATTACCGTTTTCATATATATGATGAGCCTTTGCAGTTGTATGATTCTATGCTGAGAGACATAGAAAATGCAAGGATGTATATTTATCTAGAAACATATAAGTATGCCAGTGACAGCATAGGCAGGAAATTCAGAGATGCCTTGCTGGAAAAATGCAGACAGGGAGTGAAAGTTAAAATACTTATAGATTCGTGGGGAACTTATGTTAATGAAAGTTTCTTTGCAGAGCTTATAAAGCATGGAGGAGAAATAAGGTTTTTTAACAAACTGAAGATTTCAATAGATTTTTTCACGAAAAACCATAAACGGAACCACAGGAAAATACTGGTCATTGATGATGAAATTTCATACATAGGCTCATCCAATATCACCAGCTATTCTGCAAACTGGAGGGAGCTTAACCTCAGGATTTACGGAGACATTACAGTGCCTCTTAAAGAAGTGTTCATAAAAGATTTTGAGTTTTATTACAATAAATATGTTTTTAATAAAGTAAAAAATATAAAAGAAACAGAACATAAAGGGTTTACAATCCTGATAGATATTCCTTCAACTTTGGTGCAACCTACAAAAAAGAAATACATAGAATTAATTGCAGGTGCTCAAAAGGAAATCATAATAGAAACACCATACTTTTTACCCTCAAGTTCTCTGCGCAGAGCAATGACTGATTCTGCAAAAAGAGGAGTTGTGATAAAAGTGATTATGTCAAAAAATTCTGATGTAGCTCTTGCAGATGG
>CAZSJF010000001.1:0-25816 GCA_964606705.1 uncultured Bacteroidales bacterium | reverse complement strand
CGACCTGTTGATTATCCGCTTCCTTTTTTATTAGCTCTTGCAGATGTTTTGAGAAACAGGTATCTCGGGCCTTTGCATAGAAACGGAATAAAATTTTTATTATATACAGGTGAAAATCTGCATTCGAAGGTTATGCTGATAGACGGGCAGAGATTTTCTCTCGGGTCTGTTAATTTTGATTACAGAAGCTTCAGGTTTCTGCATGAAATAAGCATTATAGGAGAAAATCCGGATCTGGCCGGACTTCTGGCTTCCCATATCAATGAAACTCTGAAAGATTGCGAAGAATTCGATTATGAACAGTGGTTTAACAGGCCAAGGATTCTTAAACTTATTGAACATATTCTCGTTCCTTTCAGGCATCTTTTTTGAATAGATTTTCAATGTAAAAATCAAAGTGTAAAATGACAAATCAAAATGTTAAATTAACCCTAAAAGGCTTTATTTTTTTACTTTAGAGTTTGTTATAAAACAAATATCTCAAGAAAAATTAAAATTAAAAAGTAAAGCCTCTAAAAATATTCAAAAACGCTATTTAAAAGAGGAAAACATTTTGCATTTTTATTTATAATTTTAAATTTTGCAATTTACATTTTGATTTAGAGAAATATATTGAATTATATAAAGAGTTTATTTAGCAAAAAGATCAAAGTATTAACTACATAAAAAGTTAATATTATAATATTCCGTAAAAATCCTTATTTTTGTTTTTTATTAACTTAAAAATTTCTGATGGCGAAAAAGAAAACCGAGATTTCCGGCAATCAGCTTGTAAATAATGTTATTGAAGCAATAAAGGAAAAAAAGGGAGAAGATATATTATTGATGGATTTCTCCGAGTTAAAAACTAATGTCTGTGATTATTTTATCATCTGCCACGGAAATTCAAACACACATGTGGGAACAATAGCGGATGAAATACAAAGGCATATATACAAAACCATGAAAGAAACACCGCACCACGTTGAAGGCCTGCAGAATGCCGAATGGGTGCTCCTGGATTATTTTGACACTGTCGTGCATGTTTTTCAGGAAGATAAAAGAAATTTTTATCAGATAGAAGCATTGTGGGCTGATGCGAAAATTAAAAAAATAAAAAATTAATCCTGTAATAAAATGGCTAAACCGAAAGGAAAAATAAATAAAAAACTTCCACCTAACATGAAAACGCCTAAAAAGGCCAGACCAAGTTATTTATGGATATATGCAGCTATAACCCTCGTCATTTTAGGAATAGGTTTTTTCAGCAACAGCAATTATGTTAAGGAAACCAGCTGGCAGGAGTTTTACAAGGATATGTTGATGCAGAATGATGTCGAAAAAATAGTAATTGTCAATAAAGAATTTGCTGAAGTATATATTAAAAAAGAGAGCCTGGCAAAAGAAAAATATAAGGATTTTAAAAAGGATAATTTTGGAAAGCCTAATAAAGGCCCTCATTTTAAGTTTAATATTTCTTTAGCCACATTTGAAAAAAAACTTTCTATCGCAGAAAAAGAATTAAAGGCTAAGAGCCCTGATCCTCAAAAATATCAGGAGATATCGGTTACTTATGAACCGCGCAAAAACTGGGGAGGGGAAATTTTAGGATGGCTGATACCCATTATAATATTGGTATTAATATGGATGTTTATGTTGGGAAGAATGGGCGGCGGAGCCGGTGGTGGGCATATTTTCAATATCGGTAAATCAAAGGCGCAGGTCTTTGACAAGGATACCACTGTTGTTAAAGTTAATTTTAATGATGTTGCAGGCCTTGATGAAGCAAAAGTGGAAATTATGGAGATTGTGGATTTTCTTAAAAATCCTAAAAAATATACCGAACTAGGCGGAAAAATACCTAAGGGAGCCCTTCTCGTAGGCCCTCCCGGAACGGGTAAAACACTTCTTGCCAAAGCAGTTGCAGGTGAAGCGCAGGTGCCGTTCTTCTCACTGTCGGGCTCTGACTTTGTCGAAATGTTCGTAGGAGTGGGAGCATCACGTGTAAGGGACCTGTTCAGGCAGGCAAAGGAAAAAGCTCCTTGTATAGTGTTCATAGATGAAATTGACGCTATAGGAAGGGCACGCGGCAAAAACATGATGACAGGTGCCAATGATGAAAGAGAAAACACGCTCAACCAGCTTCTTTCTGAAATGGATGGCTTTGCTACAAATGCAGGAGTTATCATTCTTGCTGCAACAAACAGGGCTGATATTCTTGACAGGGCGCTTATGCGGGCAGGAAGGTTTGACAGGCAAATACACGTCGAACTACCCGACCTGATAGCAAGAAAAGAAATTTTCAAAGTACATATAAGGCCCCTTAAGCTTGATAAATCTGTTGAAATAGAATTTCTGGCAAAGCAAACCCCCGGCTTTTCAGGAGCAGATATTGCAAACGTATGTAATGAATCAGCACTTATTGCTGCCAGAAAAAATAAAAAAATTATTGAAAAGCAGGATTTCCTTGATGCTGTTGACAGAATTATCGGCGGACTGGAAAAGAAAAACAAGATTATTTCCAAAGAAGAAAAGAAAATAATTGCTTTCCATGAGTCCGGCCATGCATCGGTGAGCTGGCTGCTTGAATATGCACATCCTCTGGTGAAAGTAACTATCGTCCCGCGGGGTAAATCGCTTGGAGCAGCATGGTACCTCCCTGAAGAACGCCAGATAACCACCTTTGAGCAGATGTTTGATGAAATTACTTCGGCACTGGGAGGCAGGGCATCGGAAGAAGTATTCTTCGGCAAAATATCCACAGGAGCTCTTAACGACCTTGAAAGAGTTACGAAACAGGCATTTTCTATGGTTGCCTATTTCGGCCTCAATGAAAAAATTGGTAATATCAGCTTCTATGACTCTAGCGGAGTACAGGATTATGCTTTTACAAAACCTTTCAGTGAAAAAACAGCACAGACAATAGACGAAGAAGTAAGCAAACTGATTGAAAAAGCATATATACGTGCAAAAGAAATTCTTGAGAAAAATAAGGAAAAAGTAGAACAGCTTGCAACACAACTGCTCGAAAAAGAAGTGATTTTCGGCGAAGACCTTGAAATAATATTCGGTGAAAGGCCTTTTGAAAAAGACAGGAAAGAAAAAGAAGAAAAAATTTCTGAAACTGTTAAAGAAACAGATGTAAAAAATGCTGATAACAAAAATGATGGTGAGATAGTATAATATTACGTTTATGAAAGAAAGCACATCAAAGGAGAAAATACTTAAGAATGTAAGGAATGCATTGATATCCAGAAACACCATTCCCTACCCTAATCTTGAGATGGATTCTTCCGTTTATACTGACATAACCGAGACACTGGATATTTATTTTGCTCAGGAGTTTACCAAAGCCTCAGGAAAATTTGTTTACTGTGAAAGTGAGCAGAATTTTGCCGATAATCTGAAAGCTGTAATATCACAAAACAAGTGGAAAAATATTTTCTGCCTGGAAGAAAGAATACAATCCATACTGTTTTCTGCCGGCATACCTTTTTCATCTGAAGAAAAAGATTTCAAGGGATTGAATATAGGCATAACCCTTTGTGAATATCTTATTGCGCGCCTTGGCAGTATTATGGTTTCCTCAAAGCAGGCCTCAGGCAGGAGGCTTATCATTTATCCGCATGTACATATAGTGCTGGCTTACATTTCACAGCTGGTGCCCGACCTGAAACACGCTCTTAAGGCAATAAAGACAAAATACAACAGGATTCCTTCAATGATATCTGTTATTACAGGTCCGAGTAGAACCGCTGATATTGAAAAAACTCTGGTAATGGGAGCACACGGCCCTAAAGAATTATACGTTTTTCTTGTTGACGACACTCAGTGAATCAATGAACAATTACCAATGAACAATTATCAATGAGTAACGAATTGACACAAAACAGTTCCTCATATTTATATTTAAAAACCAGAATAAAATGACCAATATTATCACCAGAACAATAACAGGTATCTTATTTGTTGTTTTAATAGTTGGCTCTGTATTATTTAGCCAGATTTCGTTTGGAATATTATTCCTTGCCTTTACAGTCATAGGATTGTATGAATTCTACAGCCTTGCAGAAAAAGGCAGTATAAGTCCGCAGAAAATCACAGGCATCATTTTGGGAATTATATTTTATGTTTCAAATATGCTGGTAGCGGAAGATGTTCTTGGCAATGAGGCCCTGCTGATAAATATACTGTTGCCTTTTATTGTATTTGCTACGGAAATATACAGGCATAAAGAAAATCCCTTTGTTAATGTTGCTTTTACATTGCTGGGGTTGATATATGTTGTTATCCCGTTCTCGTTGCTTAACTATTTTTATAAATTCGGTTATAACGAGAATAATTCATACATACTTTTATGCCTTTTTGGCCTTATATGGATAAACGACGTTTTTGCCTATCTGTGCGGTATAACAATAGGAAGGCACAAGCTTTTTGAAAGGATATCCCCTAAGAAAACATGGGAGGGGTTTGTGGGTGGCACATTGTTTTGCGTGATTGCAGCGATAATAATATCCGGCTATATAAGTATAGTGGACAGTAAAAATATGCTGCACTGGATTGTAATAGCAGTGATTGTTGCAGTTGCCGGAGTTATAGGTGACCTGGCTGAATCTGTGTTCAAAAGAAGCGTCGGCGTTAAGGATTCGGGAAACATTATGCCCGGGCACGGAGGTATTCTTGACAGGTTCGACTCATTGTTGTTGTCAGCACCGTTCGTGTTTTTATACATCATATTTCTATATGTTTTTTCCGAATGCTGTTAGTTTAAATATTATAATATGCAGAAAAGATGGGTAATAAAAAAACAGGCTGATGACAGTCAGGCTGAAGAACTTTCACAGAAACTTAATATAAATAAAATCCTTGCACGCCTGCTGATTCAGAGGGGGATAGACAGTTGTGAAAAAGCAGAGAAATTTTTCAGCCCCTCGCTTGACGACCTGCACGACCCTTTCCTTATGAAAGATATGGATAAAGCTGTTGAAAGAATAAAGGTTGCCATTTCAAAAAAAGAAAAAATACTTGTTTACGGAGATTATGATGTTGACGGGACTACAGCAGTTGCTCTGGTTTACTCTTTTCTGAAAGAAATTCATCCGGAAATAGGCTTTTATGTTCCTGACAGATATGAAGAAGGTTATGGCATATCTGAAAAAGGTGTTGAATTTGCACATAAGAATAATTACAGTCTTGTTATTGCCCTTGACTGCGGGATAAAGGAAAAAGAAAGAGTGAACGATGCAAAACGGCATAATATTGATTTCATTATCTGCGACCACCATGTTCCTGAAAAAGAAACCCCTGAAGCTGTTGCTGTACTTGACCCGCAGAGAGAGGAATGCGCCTATCCCTATAAAGAACTTACCGGATGCGGAATAGGATTCAAGCTGATACAGGCATATTCCGTAAAAAATAACATCCCTTTTAATAAATTGACACAGTACCTTGACCTTGTTGCACTAAGCATTGCCTCTGACATTGTTTCCATCACAGGAGAGAACAGGACACTGGCTTATCACGGGCTGAAACTGATAAATGCAAAGCCAAGGACAGGAATAGAAGCTATTCTGAACTGCTGCGGAGTGAAGAAACAGAAGAATTCCCTTTACGGAGAACATATTTTTACGAGGGAACTTGTGATACGCGACCTTGTTTTTCTGGTTGGACCCAGGATCAATGCTGCCGGAAGAATAGAAAATGCCGATGCTTCGGTTAAGCTTCTCATTACAAAAGATAAGAAAGAAGCCGGGGAGCTCAGCAGGTATATTGAAGAACATAATACGACAAGAAAAACAATAGATACCGATATTACAAGTCAGGCAGTGGAAATGATTGAACATGATGCCGGCAGGAAAAACCGCAAAAGTACTGTGGTTTATAATCCTGACTGGCATAAAGGAGTTCTCGGCATTGTTGCCTCAAGGCTGACAGAGGTGCTATACAGGCCTACAGTCGTATTGACCCTTTATAATGGCGTGGTTACCGGTTCGGCAAGGTCGGTGAGGGATTTTGACCTCTATAAAGCCGTCTGTGCCTGTTCGGATCTGCTGGAACATTTCGGGGGGCATAAACATGCGGCAGGATTGTCAATGAAGCCGGAAAATCTTGAGAAATTTAAACAGAAATTTGAAGAGGTCGTTTCTTCCACTATAACGGAAGAGGCACTGATACCTGAGATTGAGATAGATACAGAAATTAATATTGAGGATATAACTTCCGAGTTTTATAACAGGCTGAAGCAGTTTGCACCGTTCGGGCCGGGCAACATGGCTCCGCTTTTTAAAACAGGCAATGTCGCAGACAAAGGCTATGCACGTGTTGTGGGAGAAGATCATTTGAAATTAAGCATTGTCCAGCCCCGTGTTTCACCAAAAACTTTTGAATCTATTGCTTTCAGGCAGGCATACAACCTGTCGAAAGTTACCAACGGACAGCTTTTTGATATCTGCTACCACATTGAAATGAATGAATGGAATGATGTGAAAGCTTTGCAGTTGAATATTAAAGAGATTTGCTGATTTGCGAAAATAATTATATTACAGAATTAGTTCTGTAATATTTATCAGATAACACAGAATCACCAATGATAAAATATTTCAAAGATTTATTTCTTAACACATGGGTTAATGCTGAGAGAGTGTCAATTGAAAATAATTCAGGGCTTCACAAAAGATTCATTGATGCTTCAATCCTGATAATACTGGTTTATGCAGCGTTCGGATTGAGTATTGTCAGATATTACGGTAATACGGATTCGGTTTTAATTCATGCAATAAATAAGCAGTCCGGAAGATCCTTAACATGGTTCTGCTGTTTTTTCTATGGTTCGGAGTCCGGCGAATTTCATCGTAAATTATGGTGGATAGGGACAATAGTATTGTTTTATCTGGTAATCCCGGTTTTGATAATAAAATTCGGATTCAGGCATAAATTAAATGACTACGGATTATCCTTCCGCAATATTCATAAGGATTACCCCTTGTATGTACTGATGCTTATGGTAATGCTGCCAATTGTATATTTTGCATCCGATACATCGTCGTTTCAGGACAGGTATCCTATATTCCAGCCTCTTAAAGGGCACCTGCTCCCGGTTTTTATCTGGTGGCAGCTCGCTTATTTTGTCCAGTTTGTTGCAGTAGAGTTTTTCTTCCGCGGATTTTTACTGCACGGATTAAAGAACAGGTTCGGGTTTTATGCAATATTTATTTCAATGGTTCCTTATTGCATGATTCATTACGGAAAACCTTTCGGAGAAACAATTGCAGCAATATTTGCAGGTATAATACTCGGAACGTTGAGCCTGAAAAACCGTTCGGTTGTTTTAGGTATATTGATACATTATTCTGTTGCAATAACAATGGATATGTTTGCGTTATACAGAGAAGGAATAATAAATTGAGTATGAGGGCATTGAGCTTGCCTGCCCGCCGTACAAAGTACTTTGGCAGGCGGGTCGAAATGCCCCCAGCACTAAACCTTGAACTATAAATAAAGTTGTAAATTTCACCGAATTCATATAAGTTTGCTGATTATTAACTAAAAAA
The DNA here is from genome assembly GCA_964606705.1 of uncultured Bacteroidales bacterium. Taxonomy (GTDB): domain Bacteria; phylum Bacteroidota; class Bacteroidia; order Bacteroidales; family CAZSJF01; genus CAZSJF01. Next base: position 18,287 of record CAZSJF010000001.1, on the reverse strand, counting down.
CAGATAATAAAATGAACGCGCCAAAAATAATAGCTGAAATAGGTTGCAATCATAAAGGCAACATGGATATTGCCAAGGAAATGATCACTACAGCAGCAATATTCTGTAAGGTAGATATTGTCAAATTTCAGAAGAAAAATCCGAAAGAATTGATGACGGAAGATGAATATAATGCACCTTATCATGATCCCGCCAATTCTTATGGCAAAACTTACGGGGAGCATTACGAATTTCTTGAGTTTGATATTGAACAGCATAAACAGTTGAAAAAATGGTGCGAGGAAGTTGGTCTTGCATATTCCAGTTCTGTATGGGATTTAACCTCTGCAAAAGAAATTGCCTCGCTTAATCCTGAATTGATAAAGATCCCTTCTGCCATTAATCTTAACAAAGAGATGCTGGAATTTCTGTGTGACAATTTCAAAGGAGAGATACACCTGTCCTTCGGCATGACAACCAGAATTGAAGAAGAAGAGATAGTGGCTTTCTTTGAGGATAAAAAAAGAAATAAAGACCTGATAATATATAACTGTACTTCAGCCTACCCTGTTCCGTTTGAGAATATAGGGCTACTTGATATAAAACGTTTGCAGGATATTTTCAGACAAAGGGTAAAAGGATTCGGTTTTTCAGGCCATCACCTTGGCATAGCTGTTGACATAGCCGCCCTTACCCTTGGATCACAGTGGATAGAAAGACATTATACTCTTGACAGGACATGGAAAGGTGCTGACCATTCAGCATCACTTGAGCCTGATGGCTTGCGCAGGCTGGTAAGAGATGTACATGTTGTCACCAAAGCATTGAGCTATAAGCAGAAAGAAATACTGGATGTTGAAAGGGCACAGAGAAATAACATGAAAAAAGGTCAGATAAAATGGGAAAAATAATTGCACTCATCCTTGCAGGAGAAAGCAGGATCACTTCACTGAATGATATTCAGGTAATTTCTGGAAAACCTTTGATTTTTTGGGTAATTGAAGCAGCACTGAATAGCACAAAAATAGATGAAATCTATGTTTCAACCGATAACGGGCAGATAAAAGAAAAGATAAACAAAATAAAGAGCGAGAAGCTGAAAATAGTATCAGGAGACAGTGGCGCGGTAACAATAACAGATTTTGCAAAAAGTTATGATTTTAACACAATAATTCTTGTACATCCGGCTTTTCCATTACTGTCTTCTGATGATTTGGATAAAGCTATTCAGATTTTTGAAAAAGAAAAGGCAGACAGCCTTCTGTCTGTGGTAAGGCAGAAAAAATTTGTATGGAAACAGAAGGGCAATTACATAGAGCCGCATAATTTTGATTTTCACAGCAGGCCAAAACAACAGGATATTAAAGGTTTTCTGGTTGAAAACGGAGCATTCTATATAACATCAAAGAACAATCTGTTGAAAACAAATAATATAATCTCAGGCAATGTAAGTTGTTACGAGATGGGTGCAGAATCCTGTTTTGAACCTGATGAGCCGGCCGGATGGGTTATTATCGAGAAATTACTTAATGACAGGAAAAACAAAAGGCAATTTCATGATAAACTGAAAAAAATAAAACTGCTTGCAACTGATATTGACGGAGTACTAACCGACAGCGGAATGTATTATTCAGAGGATGGCAATGAACTGAAAAAATTCAGCACAAGGGACGGCATGGGCATTGATATGCTGAAAAAGATGGGGATTAAAACAGCATTAATTACTTATGAGAACAAACAGCTTAATGCAAACCGCGCCAAAAAGCTTAACATAGATTTTTTATACCAGGGGGCAAAAAACAAAGTTGAAGTTATCAAAGAACTGACAGAAAAACTTAATATAACTGTTGATGAGATCGCTTATGTAGGCGACGATGTTAATGATACGGAAGTGCTTAAAATTGCCGGCTTCTCAGCATGCCCCAGTGATGCTGTTGAAGAAAATAAAAATATAGTTGACTTCATCTGTGCTAACAAAGGCGGTGGCGGCTGTGTCAGGGAAGTGTGTGATATGATAATGAACAGCAGAAAGCAATAGCTAAAATTAGTGTTATGTCAAAAGTAAAATGTCAAATGTTATGTTTTATTATGACATACCACATTTGACATGCGACATTTTACATCTGACATAGTATTAGTTCTTAAAAACACTCCAACGGCGGCACCGACTCTTTCGAAGAAGCCCATTTTTTGTTGGGTTTATTGCCCATTATAAATACCAATTCACCTCCGGACATTATATCCTTATGGCTTATCCATGATTTATCGTATGCAGTGCCGTTAAACTCTGCCGACTGTATGTATCTATTCTCTTTTGAAAGGCCTTTTGCAGTTATTTTAAATTTGTTCCCGTTTGTCAGGTTAATGACAGCTTCATTCAGCATAGGTGTTCCTATAACATAAACGCTGTTGCATGGATTGACAGGATAGAACCCCATTGCACTGAATATATACCATGCCGACATCTGCCCGCAGTCATCATTTCCGCATATCCCATCGGGTGTATTATCATATAAAGTCGTCATTATCTGGTAAATCTTTTCCTGTGTTTTCCATGGTGCGCCGGCATAGTTATACAGGTATGCGGCATGATGGCTTGGTTCGTTGCCATGGGCATACTGCCCTATAAGTCCTGAAATATCCCATGGTTTGTCTTCATTTTCTGTTTCCTGTACAATAAATAAAGAATCCAGTTTTGTTATGAATTTTTCATTGCCTCCCATGAGATTTATAAGGTCCTGGACATTCTGAGGGACGTACCATGTATATTGCCATGCATTGCCTTCGGTATAGTCGCCTCCGTATTGCGAATAGGCAGGGTCAAAAGGGACTTTAAAGGTTCCGTCGGTATTTTTTGCTCTCATAAATCCTGTTACAGGATCGAATATATTTTTGTAGTATGTTGAACGTTTATAAAACTCCTTATAATCGTCTTCTTTTCCCAGCGACTTTGCCATCTGTGCAATGCACCAGTCGTCAAAAGCATATTCCAGGGTTTTTGAAGCCCCTTCAAATTCTTTATCCATAGGCACATATCCGTATTGCATGTAATAGCCAAGCCCTTTATATGGCTTATAAGTTGCTGAGGATTTCATTGCCTCAAATGCTTTTTTCACATCGAAATTTCTTATACCCTTGAGGTATGCATCTGCAATAACAGGAACGGAATGATATCCTATCATGGTCCATGTTTCGTTGTTACCGAAAGCCCACAGCGGTAAGATTTTGTGAGGGCTTTGCTCATAATGGGCAAGCATGGTTTTTATCATATCGCTGACCCTTTCAGGATGAAGGATTGTGAACAGAGGATGTTCAGCTCTGTACGTATCCCACAGGGAAAATATATGGTAATTTTCAAAATCCTTTGCTGTATGGATATTCTGGTCAAGGCCTCTGTATCTGTTGTCTGCATCCATATAAAGCACAGGAGCCAGCATGGAGTGATACATTGACGTATAGAATATTTCCTTTGTCTTTTCATCTGCTTCAACCTGTATTTTTGACAGTTCTTTATTCCATTCCTGTTTGGCATCATTTTTAACTTTATCGAAATCCCATCCTGAAATTTCTTTGAGATTATTTATGGCTCCTTCTGTACTTACGGCAGATATTGCGACCTTAACAAGTATTGCTTCATTCTGGCTGGTCTGATAATTCACAAAAATCTTCACATCATTTCCAAAAGCTTCAGGCCAGTTTTTGCGTATGTTCAAAGTGTCTTTAAGGTTTCTCTCCCGCCTTATCAGTGATTTATCCAATTTGTTTACAACAGTGTATGAACTGAAAGGTTTTGAAAACTGTGCGGCAAAATAAATATAACGGGTCTTTGCCCATCCGTTGACGATCCTGTAACCGGTTATCAGGGAATCGTTCTCCACCCTCAGCTGAGCCCATAGGATGTTGTTTCTGTGAGAATATATTATGTGGTGCAGGTCTATGAGAATATGAGAGCTGTCAGCCTTGGGAAATGTGTATCTGTGAAAACCAACACGCTTTGTTGCTGTTAATTCGGCTTTAATATTATAATCCTTTAGTATAACTGAATAATATCCCGGTGTAGCGGTTTCATCCTTATGGGAAAATCTTGAACGGTAACCTGTATCAGGATTTTTTTTATCCCCCGGCTCTGTTTTTGTCACACCTGTGGTGGCCATAACCAATATGTCTCCCAGATCCCCGAGCCCTGTGCCGCTTATATGCGTATGGCTGAAACCTATTATAGAACTGTCTGAATAGTGATACCCTCCGCACCAGTCCCAGTCTTCAGTGTCTGTGTCAGGGCTGAGCTGCACCATGCCGAAAGGCACAACAGCACCAGGATATGTATGTCCGTGTGTACCTGTTCCTATGAACACATTGACATATTTTGTGTAATCCTCTGCTTCCGATATATTGCTTCTTTTGCAGTTGAGATTAATAACAAGAAAAGTTGCAAACAATAATGCAAGGCTTGTTTTCTTAATGCTGAACGGATTTCTTTTCATAACAAAAATTTTTATTAAACTGTACAAATGTACATTAAAAAAATTTTATATAAATACAGAATGAATGTGTAATATTCAGTGGTTTTTCTGACAAATTTATATATGTAAATATAAATTTCATAAAAAAACTATATATTCGTTACCTTAAAAAAGTACCACGGATATGGATATGAAAAGGGTATTATGTTTTACTGTAATGATTGTTGGCCTTGTACTTTCATCCTGCAGATTCATTTTTCCATCCTGCAGCTATGTTGTATTGAACTATAAGAAATCTGATACCGGCATAAGTTTTAATATAGGAGATACATATAAGCAGTTACAGTTTTATAATGATGCTGTTGTGCGTATTACTGTTTCAAAATCTGATGTTCCGCCAAAGCAGCAGAGCCTTGTTGTCATTGCAAATCCTGTAAATATAAACTATGACCTGAAAGAAACAGGTAAAGAACTTATTATTACCACAAAAAAGCTGAGGATATATATTGATAAATCCAATGGAGCTGTTTCTTTTTTTGATCTTTCCGGCAAAATTTTTCTAATGGAAGACCATGCACATCTGCCAGTGCTTAAAGATACCCTGCTTGATAATGGAAAAGTTTATTCTGTAAAACAATCTTTTAAACTGACTCCGGATGAAGGATTATATGGACTGGGTCAGTTTCAGAACGGATATATGAATTACCGCAATAAAGACCTTCTTCTTGTGCAGGCAAACACTACGGCAATAGTGCAGTTTCTGATATCAACAAATAATTACGGGATACTCTGGGATAATTATTCAAAATCAAAGTTTCATGACGGGGCAGATGAGACTTTTTTCTGGTCACAGTATGCAGACCAGGTTGACTATTATTTTGTCAGTGGTGAAAATGTGGATAATGTAATTTCCGGATACCGCCTTCTTTCAGGTAAAGCGCCTATGTTCTCCAAATCTGCATATGGATACTGGCAATCCAAAGAAAGGTATGAAAGCTTTGATGAACTTATTGATGTTGTAAAAAAATACCGTGAAAAGAATATCCCTCTTGACAATATTGTGCAGGACTGGAGGTACTGGAAAGACGGATGGAGCAGTATGTTTTTTGATCCGGTGAATTTTCCTGACCCTGAATCAAATATAAAAAAACTGCACGACCTGAATGTGAAATTTATGGTTTCAATATGGCCTTCGCTCGGACAAAATACGGATATATACAGGGAGATGGATAAAAACGGATTCCTTTATGATTGTCTGCACTGGGCAAAAGGCAGGGTTTATGATGCTTACAATTCGAAAGCAAGGGAAATATACTGGAAATACATAAGAGAGGGATTAGCTGATAAGGGTGTTGATGCATACTGGATGGACGGCACAGAACCTGAAATAGGAAGCACGGCAACCCAGGAAGTTACGGAAAAAGAAATACTGAAATGTAAAACCACTTATTTAGGCCCTGTTGCCAAGTACCTGAATCCTTATTCATTACTCACTACTGAAGCTGTTTATAAAAGCCACAGAGAATATACTGATGCCAAAAGGGTCTTTATCCTTACACGTTCATCTTTTGCAGGACAGCAGAGAAATGCTGCTGTAACATGGTCAGGCGATATAGCAGCGAGCTGGAACGTCTTCAGAACCCAGATACCAGCGGGGATAAATTTCTGTATGGCAGGCATTCCTTACTGGACACACGATATAGGGGCTTTTTTCCTTTCAGGCAAGGAATGCAACTATAATGGAGGATTAAGAGATCCTGCTTACAGGGAGCTTTATGTGCGGTGGTTCCAGTTTGGGTGCTTCTCTCCTATTTTCAGATCCCATGGTACAGGCACTCCCCGCGAAATATGGAGGTTTGACAACTCAGAAGCCCCAATGTATGATGCACTTGTTAAATTTGACAACATACGCTACAGGCTAATGCCGTATATATATTCTCTGGCATGGAAAGTTACAAATGAGAATTATACAATAATGCGCGGCATGATGATGGATTTTCCTGAAGATAAGCAAACTTATAATATGGGCGACCAGTATATGTTCGGACCGTCTATACTGGTTAAACCTGTTACAAAAGAAATGTATTTTTCTTTACTTAAAGAGGGAGAAGTTATTCCTGCCGAATGTCTTTTTACTCCTGAAGGAACTAACGGACTCCATGCAGAATATTATACAGGGGTGAACTTTGACAAATTGGCAGTTTCAAAAACAGATAATGTTATTGCATTCAACTGGCAGGGGGGGCCGCCGGAAGGGGTTTCTGAAAATTATTACAGTATCCGCTGGCAGGGAGAATTGGTGGCTCCAGGTGACGGGGAATATGAAATAGGAATAACTGCTGATGATGGTGTCAGGCTTTGGATTGATGACCAGCTGATTGTTGACGCATGGATGTCACAGGCACCGTCATATTACTTTAAAAAAATGGATTTTGTTAAAAATTCAAGACATAAGGTTAAAATCGAATATTTTCAGGGAAAAGGCGGTGCTTCAATCAGGCTTACATGGAAAAATCCCGACGATTTGAAAAAACAAAATTCTGCTCCGCCAAAAGAGAAAACCGATGAAGTATATTTACCCAAATCCGAAGGATGGTATGATTTCTGGACAGGAAAATACTATAAAGGCGGGCAGACGATAAAAAAAGAATTTCCTATCAGCATAATGCCTTTGTTTATCAAAGCAGGCTCCATTATCCCTGTCGGTCCATTCATACAGTATGCCAGTGAAAAACCTGCTGATCCTCTGGAAATCAGGATATATCCGGGTGCAGATGCAGAATTTAACCTGTATGAAGATGAAGGTGATAATTATAATTATGAAAAAGGAATGTATTCAACAATTTCTTTTAAGTGGGATGACAAGAACAAAATATTAACTATAGGAGACAGAAAAGGAAAATTTCAGGGAATGCTTGAGAAAAGGATTTTTAAGATCATAATGATGAATGAAACAAACACAAATGGCATTGAAATACCTTCAAAATTTGATAAAGAAATAAATTATACAGGAGAATTAATAATTGTACAGCTTAACAAATAACGACATTCCTTGCCTCTATCATAGGCTTCCCTTGATATTTTAAGAACAGTTGCACAACAGTAAGAACGTCTTTCTGGCAGTAGTTTTTAATGCGTTCCATGTCATTTTCTTTCCAGTAGACCCTTGCAACATCACTTCCTGTTATGTCATCTTTTGGAGTAGGTATGTTGAAAACTGTTGCAAGCAGTTCAAGGGATGTATAGCTTTTGTAATCACCGAATTTCCATAACTGCATGGTGTCAAGATGGTTGACTTCCCATGGTTTTTTGCCGGTAATGTCAAGTATAGAAGGTATTTTAAGCCCGTTGATGAGTATTCTTCTTGCAATATACGGATAATCAAATTCTTTGGCATTATGTCCGCATAATAGCTGGTAATCTTCATCGTAGTAACTATTGCATAATTTGATAAATTCCTTAAGTAGTTCCTTTTCATCATGGCCATAGAAGGATCTGATACGGAATTCAGGACCTTTAAAAAATCCTGCGGAAATACAGATTATTTTGCCGAATTCAGCGTAAATACCGGCCTTTTCAAATATGCTTTCAGGAGTTTCTCCTTCGTTTGTGATTAGATTTTCAGCTTTTTTGTCCCATAGTTTTTTGAAATTTTCTTTCAGCTGGCTGTATTCAGCACACATAGGCACTGTTTCTATGTCTATAAACAGTATGTTTTCAATATTAATGTTCTCAAGCATTGTGGTTATGATTTAAAATTTAAAGTCAAACTTACGACTTTTTTATAATAAATATAAGGCTGGAATAATTATTATCGTTTTTTAAAGCATAAATGTTAGATCTGAGCCCGTTACAGAGAGCTTTGAAAAAATTTGTTTTATGGTTTTTATACTTCTCGCTTAACAAACTAATATAGTAAGAGTCAAATTTCATAGGTATTATTTTGGAAATACTGAACCTATGTTTTGCTAATAATTTATCAATAGTGTTAATCGTAAAATGATATAAATGTCTTGGAATATCATAACCCGCCCAGAATTCACTGTAAATTTTTGCATCAAAGCTGTCAGCATTTGGAACCGCAATTATGAGAATACCATCAGTTTTTAAAATTCTTTTAATATCATCGAGCTTTTCATTAACAGAAGGGACATGTTCCAGTACATGCCACATCGTAATTACGTCAAAGTATTCATTTTCAATACATTTTATATAATTGTCATCTTTAATGTTTAATAGATTATGTTTAGAATTTGCAAAATTTCTTGCTTTTTCATTTGGTTCAATTCCATGAGTTTCCCAGCCTTTTTTGTTAAAGAGGTTAAGAAAATCCCCTGTACCGCATCCTATGTCAAGTATTTTTTTTCCTTTGGAATATTTGTTTACCAACAGGAATTTTCTGGGAAGTGTATAATTTTTAACTAGTTGAAAAAGAAAATCAACAAGCCCTTTTTTGCTGTCAGAATGAGAAATGTATTTGTCGGATTCATAATATTTATCAATGTTAGCCGGAACAGGATAGGTAAATTTATGGCCGCAGTTCTTGCATTTCATAATATTAAATTCCTCCTGGCTGAGAAAATAGTCCCTGCATTTTAAAAATAATTCGAAATCATTACTCCCGCAAATAATACATTTATCCGAATTTTCCATAGAATGTTTCATGTGAAACAATAAATTATTTTCCTAAATATAATAATAAAACTGAAATGTCGGCAGGAGATACTCCGCTGATTCTGGAAGCCTGTCCTATGTTTATTGGTTTGATTTTTGATAATTTTTCTCTTGCTTCATAAGAAATGGATTTCAGTTTTTGATAATCAAAATTTTCATATAGTTTAATATCTTCCAGCCTTACCAGTTTATCCGCAACTTCTTTTTCTTTATAGATATAATTTTCATATTTCATTAATATTTCTGCTTCTTCAATACTTTCATATATATTTTTCCCTAATGATGAAATATATTCAGAAATAGAGGAAATGCCTAAAATCAAGCTATTTATAGTTACCTGAGATCTTAGTAAAATGTTAATTAATTTTGTTTTTTGATTTATTTTTGGCGAGTCAATCCCATCAAGATATTTATTAATAATATCAGGATGGATACTTTCAGTTTTAAAATACCTGATTATTTTTTCAGTTATTTTATATTTATTTTCAACTTTATTAAGCCTGTCTTTAGAAGTTAGTCCTAATTCATAGCCTTTTGGCGTTAATCTTATGTCGGCATTATCCTGTCTGAGTAATATTCTGTATTCAGCTCTTGAGGTGAACATTCTGTATGGTTCATCAACACCTTTATTTATAAGATCATCAATCAACACCCCTATGTAAGCTTCCTGGCGGTTTAATATGAATTCTGAAAGTTTATTTATTTTTCTATGAGCATTAATTCCGGCAATCAATCCCTGGCATGCTGCTTCTTCATACCCTGTAGTTCCGTTTATCTGTCCTGCAAAAAATAAGTTCTCTATTAATTTGGTTTCTAGTGTATATTTTAGCTGCTGTGGAGAAAAATAGTCATATTCAATAGCGTATCCCGGTCTGAAAATTTTTACATTTTCCAGTCCTTTTACATATCTTAAAGCCTTATACTGAATATCTTCAGGTAAAGAGGAAGAAAAGCCATTTACATAATATTCATAAGTATTCCAGCCCTCCGGCTCTATGAATATCTGGTGTTTATCTTTATCTGAAAATTTTTCAATTTTATCTTCTATTGACGGGCAATACCTTGGCCCTATTCCTTTTATTCTGCCTTTGAACAGAGGAGATTTGTCAAAGCCCGTTCTTAATATGTCATGTACTTTCTTATTTGTATATGTAAGATAACAGCTTTTCTGTTTTGTGAGAACAGGTGTATCTGTAAATGAAAATTTTTGCGGATTTTTATCCCCTTCCTGTTCCTGCATTTTGGAAAAATCAATAGTTCTGCCATCAATTCTTACAGGTGTACCTGTTTTCATCCGGGAAGAGTTAAATCCCAGTTTAATAAGGTTTTCTGTAAGTCCGTGGCAAGCTTTTTCTCCAATCCTTCCCCCTGAAATTTGTTTTTCTCCTATATGTATTATCCCATTAAGGAAAGTTCCGCTGCAAAGTACAACTGCTTTTGTTTTTATTTCTATGCCTAATAAGGTTTTTACGCCTATTATCTTATTTTTTTTGACCAATATTTCTAATACATTATCTTGCCTGAAATCAACATTTTTAGTGTTTTCTAAAGTCTGCCTCCATTCTCTGGAAAAGTCCATTCTGTCATTTTGGGCTCTTGGGCTCCACATAGCAGGACCTTTAGATTTGTTAAGCATTCTGAATTGTATCATTGTCCTGTCTGTAATAATACCTGAATAACCTCCTAATGCATCTATTTCTCTCACGATCTGGCCTTTTGCAATACCTCCCATTGCAGGATTGCATGACATTTCAGCCATATTGGTCATATTCATTGTGATAAGTAAAACAGAAGAACCGAGATTAGCAGCAGCAGCAGCAGCTTCACATCCTGCATGTCCAGCTCCGATGACTATTACATCATATATATTTTGTTTTTTTGTCATTTATGACTCGTTTCACGTGAAACGAAGTTACAATATTTATGTTAAAATATTAATTTACAGTTAATTATATAATAAATTATTTAAAATTAGCTATTAATTCCGCTAATTTGAGGTCTAAAGGAGTAGTTATTTTAATGTTTGTTTCCTCTCCTTCTATCAGATTTATTTTTTCTCCTATTGATTCAACGACCGTGGCATCATCTGTAAAACTTTGCTTATAATTTTGTTTGTAAGCTTTTTTTAATGTTGTTAGTTTAAAACACTGTGGGGTTTGAACTATTCTTATCCTTTGTCTGTCAAAGCAATAATTTTTATTCCTTTTTATCTCTCTGATTGACTGGTTGACAGTAATAACCGGTATTACGTTCCCATATTTTTCCAGATGAATAAATAATTCGGATATCAGGTTTTTGCTGATAAAAGGCCTCACGCCATCATGGATGGCCACATAAGCCTCGCCATCATGTATGGCAGAAATCCCATTTTTAACAGAGTGAAAACGGTTTTTTCCTCCTTCTACAATTTTATGTTTTATATTAAATCTGTGTTTTTTACAAAGTTCCTTCCATTCAATAAATTTATCTTTAGGAACAGCAACAATAATATTGATATTTTTTGAATACTTATAAAAGGCGGTTATTGTATGCATCAGAATAGGAAATCCTTTAACAGTTAAGAACTGTTTAGGGGTTGAGGAGTTCATTCTTTTTCCAGCTCCTCCTGAAACTATTATTGCATATTTTTTCAAGAGAGGTTATATAATGAGCATTGCATCTCCGTACGTAAAGAATTTATACTTCTGTTCAACGGCGACTTTGTATGCTTTCATTAGAAAATCGAAACCTGCAAAAGCTGCAACAAGCATCATCAATGTTGATTGCGGAAGATGTAAATTGGTTACCATGTAATTAGCTATACTGAATTCATAAGGAGGGAAGATGAATTTATTAGTCCATCCATCATATGGTTTAAGTTCGCCGCCTATAGATACAGATGATTCAGCAGCTTTCATAGTGGTTGTTCCGATAGCACAGACATTTTTCTTTTTCATCTTTGCATTATTGACAATATCTGCTGTTTTCTGGCTAATATATATTTGTTCCGAATCCATTTTGTGTTTTGTAAGATCCTCTACATCAACGTTTCTGAAGTTTCCCAGGCCTGTATGCAGAGTTAGTTCAGCAAAAGAGACACCTTTCAGTTCCATGCGTTTTATCAGTTCCTTGCTGAAATGCAATCCGGCAGTAGGAGCAGCAACTCCGCCTTCATGTTTTGCATAAACAGTCTGATATCTTTCATGGTCTATATCTTCGACTTTTTCGCGTACTAACTTGGGTAATGGAGTTTTCCCAAGTTTCTGCAATGTATCTTTGAATTCATCATATGTCCCGTCAAATAAGAATCGTAAAGTTCTGCCTCTGGATGTTGTATTGTCAATGACTTCAGCGACAAGGGCCTCATCTTCTCCGAAATACAGTTTGTTTCCAATTCTTATTTTTCTTGCCGGATCAACAAGAACATCCCATAAGCGGGTTTCTCTGTTAAGCTCTCTCAGGAGAAAAACTTCGATTTTCGCTCCTGTTTTTTCTTTAGTACCGTATAACCTGGCAGGAAAAACTTTTGTATTGTTAATAATTAATACATCTCCGTCACCAAAATAGCCGAGAATATCTTTAAATACTTTATGTTCAATGGTACGTTTTTTCCGGTTAAGCACCATTAGTTTGCATTCGTCTCTGCTTTTTGACGGGTAACTTGCTATTAATTCATTTGGCAGATGATATCTAAATTCGGATAATTTCATAAAATAATGGGTTTAGAGATTTAATTTATTCGGATTTTTTAAAAAAGCATACAAAGATAATGCAAGAATAAAGAAAAGTCCAGTGTTTTCATTAAAAAAATTATAAAAATTAACAAAATTTAATAATCTAACACTTTATTTCTCTGTTGGTTATTATAATTATTGATAATATTTCTTTCAAATTCCTCGATTTTGACAGCATCATCCAGTGTGTGGTTGCCTATTCTTGTCCTGCATAAGGAATGAAGGTGTGCACCGTTATTTAAAGCTTTTCCAAAATCGTGTACCAGTGATCTTATATAAGTCCCCTTGCTGCAAACTATTTTGAAATCAATATCAGGCAGGTTAATGCCGGTAATACTGAACTCTTTTATTGTTACAAGCTGTGGCCTGATTGTTACTTCTTTGCCTTTTCTTGCATATTCATAGGCTTTTTTCCCTTTTATTTTCTTTGCAGAATATATCGGAGGGATCTGGCTTATCTCTCCTACAAATTTTTTTGTAGCTGCATAAATATCATCATGGCTGACATTGTCTGTTGAAAAATGGTTGTCTGTAGCTGTTTCTGTATCATATGAAGGGGTTGTTGCGCCCAATTTCATGGTTCCTGTGTATTCTTTTTCCTGGCATTGAAATTCTTCTATTCTTTTTGTGAATCTTCCTGTACACACAATAAGCAGGCCTGTTGCATGAGGGTCTAAAGTCCCTGCATGCCCTATTTTTATATTATCAATATCGGTATAATTCCTTATGGTTTTTTTTATTTTGTCCACGATATCAAAGGAAGTCCACTTATAAGGCTTATCGATCAGAATAACCTCTCCTTCTAAAAACTGATAAGCCATTATGCGATTTTTAAATTATAACCTAGAATAAGCAGTATTAAGATTATGCCTCCGACAAATATTCTGTAATACCCGAAGAATTTAAATCCGTATTTTACCAGAACAGAAATGAAGAATTTGATTGCAAGTATTGCAACGATGAAAGCAACAATATTTCCGGCCGCAAGTATGTAGATATCTTCGGTTTTTATCGTTTTATAGATATCAAGAAGTTCTAAAGATGTAGCTGCAAACATTGTCGGAACAGCAAGAAAAAAAGAAAATTCAGCAGCATTTTTTCTTGTAAGTTTCTGAGTCAGCCCGCCAATAATTGTTGCGGCAGAACGTGAAACACCCGGTACCATTGAAATAGCCTGAAACAAACCTATTTTAAATGCAGATAAATAAGTCGGTTTTTTCTCCTCGTCAGTATTGTTAAACCATTTGTCAACAAACAAAAATACAATCCCGCCAAGGAAAAGAGATATAGCAACAACAACGACATTTTCAAGCAGGGATTTGATATAATCTTTAAATATCAGCCCAAGTATTGCAGCAGGGATAAATGCTACAAAGAGTTTGTAATAAAATTCGAATGACTGAAAGAATTTTTTCCAGTACAGAACAACTACAGAAAGTATTGACCCGAACTGGATGCAGACTGTAAAAGCTTTAATAAATTCGGTGCTTTTCATCCCGAGCAGGGCTTGTGTTATTATCATGTGCCCGGTTGAGGATATTGGTAAAAATTCGGTAATACCTTGCACAATAGCAATAATGATGGCTTCAGTAAGGGACATTAAAATGTATATATAAGATTAATTATCTGTTTTTTCTTTTCCCGGCTTTTTCAGAATAGCGAAAACTTCAATAAAATAACCCAGTAAAATCAATATAGGAGCCAGGGTGAGCCTTCTGAAATTAAAAATATCTTTACTAAAGACCTTTGGGTCATCAGAGCCTCCTCCGGCCATTAAGATAAAGCCCACTATGATAAATACTACTCCTGTAACAAGTAAAATATAGTTTTCTTTACCTAAAGGGAATTTCATATTACTGTTGTTAGACATTTTGTTAAAATTTAAATTAATAATATAATGAATCAGTTTTTATCCGTAAAAATTTTCTTACAGCAAAATAATTTGAAAGCCATGAGATAATAAACCCTAAAACTATGACTGTTGCAAAAACGATCAGGATAATATCGATATTCTGAAAGTTGACAAATTCAGGTATTTCTCTTTGTACCAAATATAAAACCTCGATAAGCATAGCAATAGCAATGAAAGAAGATATTATTCCCTGTATAACACCTTTAATAATAAACGGCTTTCTGATGAAAGCCTGAGTTGCGCCAACCAGCTGCATGCTTTTGATAAGGAACCTTTTGGAATAGACAGATAATCTTATGGTGTTGTTGATAAGTACAATTGATATAAGCAACAGAAGGATGCTGAAAAATAAAAGAAACAAGCTTATTTTTTTTACATTTTCATTAACAAGGTTTATTAAGGATTTTTGGTAAAAGACCTCTTTGACATTGGGATTTTTCAGTATATTTTTTTCTATCACCATCAGGCTGTCGGTATTTGCATAATCTGCTTTTAGTTGTATGTCGATAGATGGCAGTAAAGGGTTATACCCTATGAAGCTTATAAAATCTTCACCAAGTTCTTCTTTCAGCTCCCTGGCAGCTTTTTCTTTGGTTATATATTCTGTTGATTTTACATAACAGGCTGCGTCTAAAGTTTTCTGGATCTGTATGATATCAGCCTCCCTTACATTTTCCTTTATAATAATTGAAAAACCAATATTTTCTTTTACATAGTCAGAGAGTTTTTTTGTATGTAAGATGATCAGGCATAATAAACCGAGCACAAATAATACGAGAGAGATACTGATTACAGAAGTAATATATGATGCCCTTAAGCGCCTTTCAGCAGATCTGTCTTTTTTTTTCCTTATCATCAATGCTGATATATTTATTATTCAAAATAATTGAGGGTGTTGAACCCTGCATCTTTCAGGAATTTATCTTTCAGCATAAGCTTAAAATCGCTTTCCACCATTTCTTTGATCATGGAGTCTAAAGTATATTCAGGCACCCATTTTAATATATCTTTTGCTTTAGCTGAATTTCCGACTAAAATATCAACCTCAGTAGGCCTGAAATAACGCGGGTCAACCTTAACAACAACGTCTCCCTGTTTTAATCCTTTTGAAACCGGATATTTTTTACCTTCAATTTCTATATCCTGCTTTTTTATTTTGCTGATGAACCCTTCTTCATTTGTTCCTTTGCCTTTATATTCTATTTCGATGCCGGTTTCCAGAAAAGCTTTTGCAACAAATTCCCTTACTTCTGTTGTTTTGCCTGTGGCAATGACAAAATCTTCAGGCTTGTCCTGCTGCAGTATTAAATACATGGCTTTTACGTAATCTTTTGCATGGCCCCAGTCCCGTTTTGCGCCAAGATTACCGAGGTATAATATATTCTGCAAACCTAATGCTATTTTAGTTACTGCACGGGTTATTTTTCGTGTTACGAAAGTTTCTCCCCTGATAGGCGATTCATGGTTGAAAAGAATTCCATTGGCCGCAAAAATATTATATGCTTCCCTGTAGTTTACGGTAATCCAATAGGCATATAGCTTAGCTACTGCATAAGGGCTTCGCGGATAGAAAGGGGTTTTTTCCGTTTGCGGTATTTCTTGTGCCAACCCATATAATTCAGAACTGGAAGCCTGATAAAATTTAGTTTTTTTTGTGAGGTCAAGTAATCTTATTGCATCCAAAATCCTTAATGTACCTATTCCGTCGGCGTTGGCTGTATATTCAGGTACGTCAAAACTGACAAGGACGTGGCTCATTGCCGCAAGGTTATATATCTCATCAGGTTGTATTTCCTGAATAAGACGGATTAAATTTGTCGAATCTGTTAAATCACCGTAATGTAAAATGAAATTTCTGTTTTCAACATGAGGGTCTAAATACAGATGGTCTATTCTTTCTGTGTTAAATAAAGAACTTCTTCTTTTTAATCCGTGTACTATATATCCCTTTTTTAAAAGAAACTCCGCAAGATAAGCTCCATCCTGTCCTGTTACTCCTGTGATCAATGCAGTTTTTTTCATAGAATCAATTATTGATACAATAATACCTAACAATTATTGCATTCTCAAATATTTAACATTTTTTAAAGAATGGATTATATAATATTTCCTTAATAAAGAGCAAATTTAAGAAAATAGATAGAATTAGCATAAAAAAAATATAAATTTGCTCTTATAATTATCAGCAAATGAAATCCGTAGGAAATATCCTCATCTTACTATTAATATTTTTAAGTTCTGTTTATGTAAGAATCGGTTATCTGAATAATGATATCAGGTATAACAACTGTGCACATATAATCACTCTTGCCACTTTAAAAATATGGAATGACAAAGGATTTAAAGAGTATTATTTCAGCCCTGTGCAGACCTGGAACAATAAAGGGGACAAGTTTATTGCCAATTATAAAAGGCTTGAGGACAAAGAAGGGAATAATTATTTTGTTTCTTATCCGCCGTTTACATTTCTGCTGGCTTATTTTATAGGTAATCTGACAGGAGGGGGCTTCAGCCAGTCTTTTCTTCAGATACTCAGCCTGTGCCTGCATTTCACAGGGGCATTACTGGTTTATTTTATAATGCTGACGTACTATGGACAGAGCTGTAGAAAACTTTTTTTGCCGGGAGTATTTTCTTTTATTGTATTCTGTTTCTTTTCCCCGCTTTTGTTTCACGGAATTAACTATTTCTCTGAAATGCTTGTAATACCTTTGTTGTTATCAGGAATACTGGTCGTTTTAAAAATATGTAATAAAGAAATTATCCCTAAAATCATGTATGTTCTTTTAGGTGTAATTGTTTTTCTGTCAGTATATTCCGAGTGGACAGGCTTATTCTTTGCCTTTACCATATGTGTTATTTATTCTTTTAATATTATCAGGGATAAGAAAAATTTATTAATTGCCAGGGTGGCTTTGTTCTCATCACTATTTGCATTGGCGTTAGTTATTTTTCAGTACAGCCGGATAAATGGAATGCCGGAGTTGTTTCACGGATGGAAGATAAGATTTATTGAAAGAAGCGGAATTTTTGGCGAGGCTTATAGCGACAAGGGATTAAGTTATCTGAACATAAATTCCTATAAGAGATTTTTGGAACTGTTTAACACCAGCTTCATGGGTATAGGATATGCGGCAGTTTTGTTTCTTTTATTGACAATGTTTCTTATCAGAAAAAATATTTATAAGAACCTTACAGATAAATCAAGAATAATTATTCTGTTGCCAGCAGTGCCGGTTGCTGTTCATTTTCTTTTGTTTTTTAATTCGGGCGTTATTCATTTCGGCGAATGGGCGAAAATAGGAATACCTCTGTCTTTAGCCACAGGTATTGCAGTAAAAAAACTGACGGAATTTATTCCGGTGAGATATAAAAACCTGACAATTGTTGCTATGTCTGTTCTGATTATATGCGGAGCCGCTTTATCTGTGAAATCTGTAAACAATTACTATTCGAAATGGAAAGACCTTTCATACCTGAAAAATGTTTCGCATTTCATTAAAAATAACATAAATACAGATGAGGTAATATTTGTTACAGGCAATG